>JBAPYC010000744.1:0-2821 GCA_049284535.1 Streptosporangiaceae bacterium | reverse complement strand
CTGCTGGGTCGCTCAGAGCGTGCCGGCGGCGGTGGCCCACAGCTCCCTGGCGGGCACGTTGCCCGGGTTGCCGATGAGGTGCTGCAAGATGATCGGCGTGAACAGCTGGTGAGCCGGGTTCCCCAGGATGGTCATCACGAACGGGTGGGTGAAATCGGTCGTCGACGCGTTGATGATCGAGTAGTCGCCCCGTATCTGCGAATCATTGAAGTCCAAGATCCACACCGTGGTGTCCGGGGTGCTGCACGGCTGCAGGCTCAGGGCCTCGTCCTGGTAGGCGGTGGTGGCGATACCCGAGCACAGGCCGGTGGGCTTGCCGTAGGGCGCGTACTCGATCTGAACCGCGGCAAAGCCGGTGCCCCCGTACTGGCTGGTGAGCGCGGCGGACACCATGCCGCGTGCGTAGTAGTAGGCCGCGTTCACCGGAGTGCCGGTGGGGAGGGTGAAGTCCTCTCCCGGGTTCCAGCCGGCGGCCGGGCTGACGATCGTCGGCACGCCGCGCAGCGGGATCCCGAAAAGCGCGCTCTCCACGAACCTGGGGTACGCCGCGCTTTTTGGCGTCAGGCAGTTATTGGCGCACTGCGGGGTGGCGGCGCTCGCCGCCCCCGCCCCCGCCGCGCTGAGCCCGCCGGCCAGGCTCAGCACGGCCGCAGCGGCGAGCACTTTGCTCTTGATGGACATGATGGTTCCTTTCGTAGACGCGGCCGTGCCCTGCTCACGGCGCTGGTGTGCTGGTCAGTTGGTGAGCGCGGCCCTGATCAGGACAGGAACGGCCGCTCCTGTGACCCCCGGCGTGCGTGGTGGGCTCGCGTGAGGTGAGTGCTCCAGGGCTGGCCTCGTCACAGGGTGTGCGGCCAGATCGGGGCCGACTGGGGGCCGGGGCTGTGTGCCGTGGTTTGCTCGTCGCGGTACGGGGCCAAGAACGCGGTCAGCGCGGCCAGCGTCTCCTCGGGAGTCTCCTCGGCGGGATGGTGGCCGCAGTCGGGGATGACCACGCCCTGCACGTCGTCGGCCGCGAGCTTCATCGTGTCGGCGACCTGTTCCCGCAGGCTGTGCCCGCCGCCGATGCCGAGCACGGGCATGCTCAGCCGCCGGGTCGTGCGCTGCTGGTTTTGCGCGATGGTGGCGTTCAGCGCGCGGTAGATCGCGAAGCTGGCGTGCAGCGCGTCGGGGCTGGAGGCGAGGGTGTCGATGTAGTGCCGGACGGCGTAGTCGGGCAGCGGCCGGGCGGCCTTGGCGGCGAACTGCCAGCCGAAGTAGATGTCTTCCCGTCCGGTGACGAGCTGGTCGTTGACGTCGGTGAGCCGGTTGAACGCGAAGTGCCATAGCGCGTTGTTCAGGTGCGCGCTGGCGAACAGGGGCGGGGACGGGGACACGCCCGGCAGGGGGGTCTCGGCGACGGCCAGCCGTTCGACCCGGCTGGGGTGGTCGGCGGCCAGGGCGTAGCCGATCCACATGCCGGTGTCGTGGCCGGCCACGGCGAACCGCCGGTGCCCGAGGGCGTCCATCAGCGCGGCCAGGTCGCCGGCCAGGGTGCCGGTGTCATAGCCGTCCTGGGGCTTGCCGGATAGCCCGCACCCGCGCTGGTCGGGGGCGATGACGGTGAAGTGGCGGGCCAGCCCGGGCATGACCAGCCGCCAGGCGTACCAGGTCTGCGGCCAGCCGTGTACCAGCAGCAGCGGCGGCCCGCTACCGCCGGTGACCACGTGCTGGCGCAGCCCGCCGGTGTCGATGTGCCGGCTGGTGAACGTGCTGGTGAACCCGCCCGGCAGATGCGGCGCCCCGGACACCGAGCCGGGGCCCTCCGGGGTGGGAGTTGAGTTCATGAGGCTCCCTTTCACGAGTGGTATTGCCCTGACCTAGCGCGTTGCGCCGCAGAGCGTGAGTGGCTGTGCTGGGCTGAAACCACGGACCGTTCGGGTTAATAAAGTCTTTTGACCGAACGGGCGGTGGTGATACGCCGATCTGTGGCCTCGAGCTGGGCTTTCAGGGGCTGTTCTGTTAAGTGGCTTGCTGTCGAGCCAAGCAGCACCGCCGCGTGCTGAACATGAAAAACCACCCGCAAGAACCGACCGCCGGAAGTGCCGATGGCGTAGGGCTATTCGAGCGGCCTCGCCTTCGCGGAGCGCTGCGCGCCGGCCCGTGCGGGGCGCTGGCACACGGTGGTCTCGCTGGGTCTTGATGTGGCGGGAGGCGGGTGCGCGAGACAGTAGGCGGCGAGTCTGGGGCCGAGGCGGACTCTGGGCCGGGTCGTGTTGGCCGGGTGGTGGCGGGGTTGGCGCGGGTGCGGGGAGAATGCTGCTGGTAGCCGTCGGCGCCGGGAGGTGGGGCTGTGGGTGAGCCGCCGCCAGGGTTCGGGAGCCTGCTGCGGAGGCTGCGCCGGGAGGCCCGGCTGACGCAGGAGGAACTGGCGGAGGCGGCGGCGCTGAGCGTGCGGGCGGTGGCCTACCTGGAGCGCGGGGTGGTGACCACCCCGCAGAAGGAGACAGTGCGGCTGCTGGCCGATGCGCTGGGCTTGATCGGCCCGGTCCGGGCCGGGTTCGAGGCGGCTGCGCGGGGCCGGACGGGTCCGGGCGGGGTGGCGGCGGCGACGCGGACGCTGCCGCGGGACATCGTCTCGTTCACCGGGCGGGCGCGGGAGCTGGAGCAGCTGGCGGAGGCCGCGGCTGGTGCGGGCGGGGTGGTGGGCATCCACGCGATCGGCGGGATGGCCGGGGTGGGCAAGACGGCGTTCGCGGTGCACGCCGCGCATCAGCTGGCGGGCAGGTTCCCGGGCGGGCAGATCTTCTTGCCGCTGCACGGGCACACACCGGGCCAGCAG
>JBAPYC010000743.1:0-3597 GCA_049284535.1 Streptosporangiaceae bacterium | reverse complement strand
CGGCGGATGCGGGCGGCGGCGCTGGTCTGCCTGGGGGCCGGGGCCGGCCTGATCCGGGGAGACCTGCGCCGGGTGCGCGGCACCGACGTGGCCTGCCGGTCCGGCGGCGTCGTGGTGGACGTCCGCGGCCCGCGGGAGCGTGCGGTCCCGGTCCTCCCCCTCTACCAGGGCCGGCTGCTGGCCGCCGCCGGGTTCGCCGGGGACTCCCTGATCTGCGGCGGGACCGATGACGGCCGCAGGAACATCACGCACCCGCTGGTCAGGGCGCTGGACGGCGGGGGCGGGCTGCCGCGGCTGGACACCTCCCGGCTGCGGGCCACGTGGCTGGCCGGCTGCGGCCGGCAGCTGGGGCTGGCCACGTTCATGCACGCGGCCGGGATCAGCTGCTCCCAGCGGCTGGGGGACCTGATCGCCGGGCTAGAACCGGGCAGCGAGGAAGACGCGGTGGCCCTGCTCGGCGCGGCACAGCCGTGACCGGCCTGGCGGGCCTGGAGGAGATCATCGATGCCTCCGGCATCGCGGACCGGATCGGGACCCTGCTGCCGTCCGGGGCCCGTGCCCGGCAGCTGTCCGTACGGACCCTGCTGCTGGGCATCCTGCTCGCGCTCGCCGACGGCCGGCCCGGCCACCTGACCCGGGTCCGCTCGGCCCTGACCGGCCTGCCGGAGGACCGGCAGCGGCGGCTCGGCGTCCTGGCGGACTGGAAGAACGGCCCGCACCAGCTGACCTGCCGGCAGGTCGAGTACACGTTCGCGCTGGTGACGGCCGCGCTGTCCAGGGAGCAGCCCGGCGGGCTGCCGTCCCCGGAACTGCAGGCCTGCTGTGATGACCTGGTCGAGGCATCCGTCCCGGCCGCGTTCAAGGACGCCAGCCGGTCGCTGGCCGTGGACTGGAGCGACCTGGAGTCGTTCTCCCGCCCGCCGCCGCGCGGGACCCGGGACTGCGCCGACCCCGAGGCGTCGTGGGGGCACCGCAAGAACAACCTGCTGCGCGACGATGACGAGCTGTTCTTCGGCTACTACCTGTCGCACGCCATCATGGTGCAGGACGAGGGCGGCCCGCCCGTCCCGGAACTCGCCCGCCGGATGCTGCTGCCGGCCTGCGAGCATGATCCCGTCCCCGCGTTCGTCCTGGTGCTGCTCGCGATGGCCGCAGCCGGCATCCCGGTCGGCGACATCCTCGCCGGCTCCGGCTACTCCTACCGCATCCCCGGCCACTGGGCGGTCCCGCTCCGGGCCGCCGGCGCGCAACTGGTGCAGGACCTCCACCCGAACGACCGCGGCCCCCGCGGCACGCACGACGGCGCGATCATCGCCAGCGGGAACCTCTACTGCCCGTGCACCCCGCGGCCCCTGCTCGAACTCGGCCCCCTCGCCCCCGGCGCGGACAGGCAGCAGGCCGCCGCCCACCACGCGAAGACCGCCGAGGCCGCCCGCTACAAGCTCGGCCGCCACACCGCCGGCGACGCCGGCGGCTACCACCGCGTCACCTGCCCGGCCGCCGCCGGCAAGATCCGCTGCCCCCTGCGCCCGGCATCGATGACCCTGGACCGCGGCCGCCCCGAGATCCTCACCCCGCCGGATGAGCCGCAGGCCTGCTGCACCCAGGCGACCATCACCGTCCCGCCGCAGGTGAACGCGAAAACCCGGCAGAAGCACGACTATCCCTCGGCCGCCTGGCGGCAGTCCTACGCCCGCCGCAGCGCCGCCGAGCGCGGCTTCGCCACCGCGAAAGATCCCGCCAGCAACGACACCGCCCGCGGCTGGTGCCGCCTCATGGGACTGGCCCCCCTCATGCTGTTCACCGCCGCGCTCCTCGCCGTCCGCAACCAGCGCATCCTCGCGGCCTGGAACGCCCGCCAGGAAGAAAACGAGCACCGTGCCGCCAGGGGCCTGCCGCCGAAAACCCGCAAGCGCCGCCGCAAGGCCCTCACCGCCCTCGCCTCCGCCGCGCCGCCCTGACCGGCCCGCACCGCCAGCGCCATCACCGCCACCGCCACCGCCACCGCGCCAGCATGCCCGGAAACAGGAAAACAACCCCGGAACAGCAAAAAGAGGGCGCCTCCGGCGCCCTCTCAGACCAGCCCCGCCCGGGCAAGACTGCCGTCCCGCCCGGAAACCAGGCCCAAACGTGAACTCAATCCCCACTCAAACGTGAAGACCTCATTGGTGGGCGCAACAGGTTTCGAACCTGTGACCCCTCGCTTGTAAGACGTGACCGAACCGTCGCGGGACGTTGCTAGGTGTCGCCTGAAGGGCCAGTTAACTGGATTGAATGTCGCTGGACGTCGGCCTGCGTCGCTTGGAGCCTGCCTGCGTTGGCTCCCCGTTTGGCTCCTCGAGTTTCGGTTAGCCTCGCTAATGGATAGGGTAAGGTCCTCGGGGAGATTGCATGCCGACCGTGCTTATGACTGCTACGGCATCCCTTGATCGACGCGCCGCCCGTGGCATCTCTCGTGAACCATCGCCACAGCCGCCGGTAACAAGTTGGGCCCTGCCGTGAACCTCGAATCGATTCGAGGGCTCGCGCGGCGCGACCCGTGATGGTGTCGCGTTTCTCCCTCGAGCAAGGCACACTGGAGTCGTGACCGCTGACCAGCTGGAGATGATCTCCACGGACCCCCGGGTGATGCACGGCCAGGCCGTAATCGCCGGAACCCGTGTGCCGGTCAGCGTGATCCTGGACTGCTTGGCCGCCGGCATGACGGCCGAGGAGATCACCGCCGAATACCCCACGGTCACCGTGGCGGGCGTACGCGCGGCTGCCGCCTACGGCGCCGCACTGGCGCGCGAAGAACTGCTCCCGTTGCCGCAGTCACGGTGAAGTTCAAGCTCGACGAGAACCTGCCCGTCTCGTCTGCCGCCGTCTTGACCAGCATCGGCCACGACGTCGATACCGTCACTCAAGAGGGCCTGATCGGCGCACCTGACCGAGACGTCGTCGCCGCAGCCACCGCGGCGGGACGGATCCTGATCTCCCTGGACCGCGGGCTAGGTGGCATCCGCGCCTACCCGCCAGGCAGTCACGCGGGGATCGTCGTGCTCCGCCTGACCGACCAGTCCGCCGCCGCAGCCATAACGGCAGTCAGCGACCTGGCCACCCTCACCAATCCTGACAGCCTTGCCGGAGCAGTGGCAGCCCTGCAACGCGGACTACTGCGCATCCGCCACCCATAAGCACGCACTCGGACCGCGAACCAGTCATATCGGCAGAATCGGCCCGAGCTGTATGCCTGCTCCACATGCGTGGGCGAAGGACCAGCCGATCAGCAGCGTCAGAACCGGAAGCGAGTCAGGCCACCCGGCTCCGTCCCCAAGGTCACGATCGCCGAGCGTGGCTCAATGCGATACACGTTCCACGGCGGTGGTCCTTGCGACGGTGCGTTGAACGGGGCAGTGATGCCCGGCCCGCTCTCGTCAGGCTCGGCCGGCCAGCCCTGGTCCGCCCACGCCTTCGCGATACGCGCCAGTGCGCCCGGCTCGGTCACTCGCACAGCGTCACCCTCGATCACGACGTCCGCATCGCGGATCGACACCGCGACCGAACACCGCGGATCGCGCATGACATTGCGCCCCTTCCGCGTGCCTACGCCCGTCT
>JBAPYC010000742.1:0-3522 GCA_049284535.1 Streptosporangiaceae bacterium | reverse complement strand
CGGCGTCCCGGTTCGCCTCGGTGATCGGCTCCCGCTCCAGCCGCACTTCCTCGTGGCTGACCGGGACGGTCTGGGTGACGTTCTCGGTGACGACGTACTTGCGGAGCCGTGCCCGGCCGGCCTGCACTTGCTCGGTGCCGACATGCAGCCGCTCTTCGGAACGCGTCATCGCGTCGTCGGTGGTCGGTCCCGAGGTGTCCCGGCCCTGGGTGCCGGTCACGCCCGTGCCGGCATACTCGGTGCCGGTCTCGGGCACCGCCCCGGCGTACTCGACGCCTGCGTCCCGCGGGCCGGGCTCGGTCCCGGCGTACTCGGTCCCGGCGTTCTGCGTGCCGGCCGGGCCGAGGTAGTCGGCGTAGTACTGGTACAGCGTGTCGATTTCTGACTCGCCCAGGTGTCCGTCGGCGTCGATGCTGGGCGCGTCCTTGACCTGCTGCTTAGTTACGGCGAGCCGCACTTCGCCCGCGGCCGGCTGGGCGTTGTACAGCGGGGCGAAGCTTTCCTTGGTGCCGAACAGGCCGGTGCTGACGGTTACCCACTCGGGCTGGCCGTTGGCGTCGTTCAGGTAGACCTGGCCGACCGTGCCAATCTTGTCTCCGTCGGGGTCGACGGCGGTCGAGCCAATCAGGTCATTCCACTGGCCTGGTGTCGTCATAATTCTCCTTCAGCGGTACGTGTTGACATGCCGCGCAGAACCCCGCTTGGGGCGCATGCGGGCGGGCCTCGTCGCTCCAGCCGAAGGAGATCCCCGGGTGATCCCCCCAGCGGCTTTCTGTTTCAGAGCGCGGCCCGCCCTACCCGGCCGGCCCAGGAGCATTCCTGATAAGCAGGATTTAGTGGGGATATTTAAGGCCCGTTCAGCAGCCCCGCTCCCAGCCAGGCCGCGAGCCCCTCCCAGTCAGGCCGCGAGCCGTCGTGATCACGGGTCAGAGTGCCCGGAAACCGGGAAAACCGCGCAGAGCGACCCCAGCCTCGAGCCACCCGCCGGCCCCCCGGTGCGGTGACCTGACGCAGAGGTACAGATTGCCTGTCCTGGCTGGCGCGATAACCTGACGAGCATGGAGTCTTGGCGCCGCGCGGATGTCCCCGTTCTTCCCGGGAACGGGCCGGCGCCCCGGCTGCACGACACCGCGACCGGCGAGCTGGTCCTCGCGTCGGCTGGCCCGGTGGCCACGCTGTACGCGTGCGGCATCACCCCGTACGACGCGACCCACATCGGTCACGCCGCGACCTACACCGCCTGGGACCTGCTGGTCCGGGCCTGGCTGGACGCGGCGCCGGAAGCACCGGACGCCCCAGAAGGCCGGAAAAGGTACCGCGTCGTCTACGTGCAGAACGTGACCGACGTCGATGACCCGCTGCTCGAGCGGGCCGAGCGCGACGGCGAGGACTGGCGCGAGCTGGCCCGGCGCGAGACGCAGCGGTACCGGGGGGACATGGAGGCACTGCGGGTCCTGCCGCCTACCCATCTGATCGGCGCGGTCGAGGCGCTGCCCGTCATCGAGCGGTTCAACGCGAAGATGGCGGAACGAGGCGCGCTGTACAACGTGGACGAGGACGTGTACTTCGCCAGGGCCGCGGACGCCGGGTTCGGTGCGCTCTCCGGCCCCGGCACCGTCAGTGACCTGGACGCGGCCGAGATGACCGAACTCTCCGCCGAGCGCGGCGGCGACCCGGACCGCCCCGGCAAGAAGGACCCGCTCGACGTCCTGGTCTGGCGGGCGGAGCGCCCGGGCGAGCCGGCCTGGGAGTCCGCGTTCGGGCGCGGCCGCCCCGGCTGGCACGTCGAATGCGCGGCCATCGCCACCGAATACCTGGGCAGCGCCTTCGACGTCCAGGCCGGCGGTTCGGACCTGGTGTTCCCGCACCACGAGATGAGCGCGTCGCACACCCGGGTGGCGCTGGCCCCGGCGCAGGGGGTTTTCGCCCGGGTCTACGCCCATGCCGGGATGGTCAGCTACCAGGGCGAGAAGATGTCCAAGTCGCTGGGCAACCTGGTCTTCGTGAACCGGCTGCTGGCGGACGGGGTAGACCCCATGGCCATCCGGATGGCGCTGCTGGCGCACCACTACCGGTCCGACTGGGAATGGACGGACATCGTCCTGAGCAACGCGCAGGTCCGCCTGGACCGGTGGCGCTCGGCCCTCGCCCGGGTCCGCGCCTTGCGGGCCGAACCAGGCGCCGTGAACCCGGACGCGCCCGTCACTGCCCTGGAGGCCGAGTTCGGCGCCCCGGGCACACGGCCGGTCACCGCGGCCGGCGAGGTCCTGGCCGGCGTGCGCGCCCGGCTCCGCGACGACCTCGACGCCCCTGGCGCCCTCACTATCGTCGACCGCTGGGCGAACACGCTGCTGGCCCAGGCCCCGACCAGCATCACGGCCGACGACGTCGCCGGCGCCGATCTCGTCAGCCGGACCGTGGACGCTCTCCTCGGCATCCACCTCTAGCCAATCTGTGGATAACTTCGGGTTATCCACAACCGCGTCGCGGCGCCCCTGCCCGGCCTCATGCCGCCGCAGGGTGGAGGCATGGCACAAACGCTCGCCGCGGGTGACGACACCCCGCACTCCGCACAGAACCATCAGGCACAGAACCATCAGGCCGCCGGCGGCTACGGCATGCCCGCGAACCCCCAGCTCTCCGGGCCGGAGGAACTGCGCATCCGTCCCGGCTCACTCGGCGAGATGCTCGCCATGGTGCCGCATCTGCTCGGCTTCGTGCCGCAGGCCAGCCTGGTGGTGATCGGGACCGGGCCGCCCCGCGACAAGGTCAGGGTGACGCTCCGCTACGACCTGCCCGATCCGCCCGGAGCGGGCGTCGCCGCGGACATCGCCGCGCACGCCGTCGGGGTCATCGGCTCCCAGCAGCTGACCGCGATCACGGCCGTCGGGTACGGCCCGGAGGTCCTGGTTGACCCGCTGGCCGAGGCCTTTCAGGCCGCCGCGTGGAAGGCCCGCCTGGACCTGAGGGACTTCATCCGGGTCGCGGACGGCCGTTACTGGTCCTACGTTTGCCGGGACGAGGCCTGCTGCCCCGCCGCGGGTACGCCCTTTGATCCGGCTGGCTATCCCGCCGCGACCGCACTGGACCGCTCCGGCCGGGGTGTGCTGGCCGACCGGTCCGCGGTGGCTGCCCGGGTCGCCCCGCTCGGCGGCATCGCCGCCGTGTCCATGCGCCAGGCCACCCGCCGGGCCGAGGCGCACTCCCGCCGGCTGCTCAAGAAGGTGCGCAAGTCCAGCCGGCTAGGCGCCGCCCGCAGGATGATCGCCGCCCAGGGGCTGAATGCGGTGGGAACCATGATCGGCACATACCGGGCAGGCGGCCGCTACACCACGGACTACCAGGTCGCCTGGGTCACTGTGGCCCTGAAGGACCTGCGCGTCCGGGACGACGCCTGGGCCCGGATGGACCCGAAGTTCGCCGACGCGCACCGGCGGCTGTGGACCGACGTGACCAGGCGCGCCCAGCCCGGGCACGTGGCCGCCCCCGCTTCCCTGCTCGCCTTGGCGAAGTGTTGTTAGC
>JBAPYC010000741.1:0-1583 GCA_049284535.1 Streptosporangiaceae bacterium | reverse complement strand
GCTCGAGGGCGTGCCCGTGCTGATCAAGGACAACATCCAGGTGGCCGGGCTGCCGACCACGGCCGGCTCACCCGCTCTGCTGGCCGCCGAGCCGGCCGACGCGTTCCTGGTCGCACGGCTGCGCGCGGTCGGCGCGGTCATCATCGGCAAGGCGAACCTGTCCGAGTGGGCCAACTTCCGCTCGACCCACTCCACCAGCGGCTGGTCCACGCTGGGCGGCCAGACCGCCAACCCGTACGCGCTCAACCGTAACCCGTCCGGGTCGAGTTCGGGCTCGGCCGCCGGGGTGGCGGCCGGGCTGGCCCCGCTCGCGGTCGGCACCGAGACCGACGGCTCGATCGTCGCTCCGGCCAGCGCCTGCGGGGTAGTGGGCATCAAGCCGACCAACGGGCTGGTCAGCCGGCGCGGCATCGTGCCGATTTCCCCGGTGCAGGACACGGCCGGGGCGATGGCCGCGAGCGTAGCGGACGCGGCGGCCCTGCTCGGGGTGCTGGCCGCCGCCGACCCCGAGGATCCCGTCTCGGCCGCCGAAAAGGAATTGGCCGAACGAGCCGGTGTCAGCCCTTCCGGAACCTCCTACGCCGGCTCACTGGACGCCTTGGCGGCCGAAGGAGCCCGGATCGGAATCTGGCGCGACGCCTCGGCTGCGGCCGGGCCGGCCACCACGGCCGTGCTGGATGAGGCCGTGGCCCGGCTGCGCTCGCTCGGCGCGATCGTGACCGATCCGGTCGAGCTGCCCGGCGTGGACAAGATCGGCGAGCCGGAGTTCGCCGCGCTGCGGCACGAGTTCAAGTACGGGATCAACGCCTACCTGGCGTATGTCACCGAGTTCAGCTCCGGTGGCACCATCCCGGGCTCGCTGGCCGAACTGATCGACTTCAACAAGCGCAACGCTGACCTGGTGCTGTCCCGGTTCGGCCAGGAAATCTTCGAGCAGTCCGAGGCGTCCACCGGTGACCTGGCCGATCCGGATTACCTGGCCATGCGGCGCGACGCCACCCGGCTGGCCCGGACCGCGGTCTTCACGCCCATGGCCAGGCACGGCCTGGAGGCCATCGTGGCGCTGACCGCTAACCCGGCCTGCCTGACCGACTACGTGCTCGGCGACCACGACGTGTTCCACACCTCGGGTCCGGCCGCGGTGGCCGGCTGCCCATCGGTCACCGTGCCGGGCGGCTACGTCTCCGGCCTGCCCGTCGGCGTCTCCTTCTTCGGCCCCCGCTGGACCGAACCCCGCCTGATCGCCCTGGCCTACGCCTTCGAGCAAGCCACCCAGGGCCGCCAGCCCCCCACCCTCCCCGCCAGCATCCGCTGATACCGCTGTCCGCTGGGCTCGCCGCCCGCGGGCCCGGCGGCGCGCGTCCTCGGGCGCCGCCGGGCTGAGTTCACTGCTGGTTACTGCTGGTCGCGCCTTACTGCTGGTCGCGCGGCGCCTTACTGCTGGTCGCGCGGCAGGGCGGCGTCGACGTCGGGCTCCTCGATCTGCTCCTTGCGGATCTGCTCGCTGACCTCGCGCTCTTCGGTGACCGTCTCGGTGCCCAGGCGGACCCGCTCCACCGGAACGGCTTCCTTCTGGACCACCG
>JBAPYC010000740.1:0-2307 GCA_049284535.1 Streptosporangiaceae bacterium | reverse complement strand
GCCGTGCTGAGCGGCCTGGCCACCGGCGTGGCCGCCGGCGTCAAGGCCGAGTATGCCCTGCTCGGCCTGGCGGTCGCCTGGGCCTGCCGGCGCTCACCGCGAGCCCTGGCCGCGGCGGCGGCCGGATTCGGCGTGGTGACCGTCCCGGCCTACCTGGCCGCGGGAACACCCGCCGTCAAGGTGCTGATCACTCGCGGTCCGGGAGTGACCTGGGACAACATGTACCAGCTGCTCTGGCGCCCCGCCTTCGGTTACACCCAGTTCAGCGCGACTCAGGTTCCGCCTCATCTGGAGACGATCGCCTACCTGCTGTTCGCCGCGGTCGCGCTGCTCGCCGTGGCCCGCTTCCCGGACCGGGCTCCCGGCCTGCCCGCTGTCACTCCGGCGCTGGCGCTGAGCCTGGCCTGGCTCTTTGTCACGGCGTTCCAGCGTCCCTGGTACGACGTGATGGCGATCAGCCTGCTGGCCCTGTACTCGGCGTCCCGGCTGGACTGGGTGGTCCTGGTCCGGCTGGTGGCCGGGGCCACCGTCTACGTGCAGGCCGTTCAGAGCCCGCGCGAGCCGCACTGGCTCTACGACATCGGCCAGTTCGACGGGGCCTGGCTCACTCCCGGGGTCAGGTTCGTGACCGTGGCGGCGCTGGTCTGGCTCTGCGTTTCCGGCCGCTGGGGCTGGCGTTCGCCGTCCGTGGCGGCCCCGGGCCGGCTCCCCGAACTGCTGCCGCTGACCTGAGGGAAGTTCTCCACATGCACGCACTGTGGATAACTCTTTACGCAACGGCCCAGTATGCACGGGGGCGCGGTAAAGCGATGCACAGTTCTGTGGATTGCACTGTGGACAACCAAGTGCGTGCTGGGGTGCCATTTCTCAGCATATGAAGCCGCGAGCTTGCCTCGTCCTGCGGGAGGTGGCTAGCGCTGCCCGGGGGGATCCGCCAGCGGGTCGGAGGTCAGGTACAGCCGCGGCCAGCGGCAGTCGACGAACTGGTCGAGGTACCCGGTCAGCCGGTCCTCGAAGTCGTCGTCCTCGGCCAGAGCCCCGACCGCCAGCTCCACGGTGGCGGGGCTGTCCAGGCCGAACGCGACGGCCCGTACCTCCCATGCGTCCCGCTGGCCACCGTCGTACCAGCGCTGCACCGCGCCCACCTGCCGCGCGCAGGTGTCGCCGGGAATCGCCTGCCCGTAGGTCCGCTCCCACTCCGCGCTGCGCGGGTGCGGCCCGGCTCCCGGGTTCTTGCGGTCAGCGGTCTTGAGTGCGTCCAGGACCAGCGTCCACTGGTAGGCCGGGGCCAGCCAGCGCGGTTCCTCCCGCTGGCACAGCCAGCTGCCGCGCGACACCCGGGACCTGATCGCCGTGCTCACGTGCGCGGCCAGCCCGACCGGGCTGACCCGGCGGGCGATGACCGGGACCCGGGTGCCGACCGCCGCGTCCACTCCGTGCGAGATAGCGCAGTCCCGCAGCCGGGACGGCATCATCTGCAGCAGCGAGAGCAGCGCGGTGCGCGGCACTGGCATGGGCCAGCCGGTCAGGTGGGCGAGCACCGAGAGTTCGGCCCAGAGCCGGACCGCCGGGTATTCCTCCAGCGCGCGCTGGGCCACCCGCATGTCCCGCAGCGTGCACGGCCGGTCCACGCAATCGCCGCCGCAGGTGATGCTGCGCGGCTTGACCACCCCGGCCGGGGTCGCGGTCGGCGCCTCGGCCCCTGCCTCGCGGCCGCTGCCGTCGGGCATCAGGGCCAGCAGCGGGAAGTCCATGCCGTCGGCGAACACGGCGGCCTCGCCGGGCCGCAGCGTGACCAGGAACCGGTTCTGCGCCGCGGTCATGTTCATGGTGGCGCCGACCGCGTCCCGGTCGTCGGCGGCGGGCAGCCGGTGGGTGATCTTCACCGCGGTGTTCTTGATGACGTCGCCGACCAGCCGCCCGGGGATCTGCTCGGCGATGATCAGCCCCTCGCCGTAGGCGCGGATCTCGGCCAGCAGCCCGGCGAACATCTCCACCGCGTGCGCCGCCGCCCCGGCGGGAGCGCCGGTTTCCTGACGGCGGAGCAGCCGGTGCGCCTCTTCGATGACGGTCAGGTGGCGCAGGCTGGCCGGGCTGGCCGGGCTGGCCCGGTTGGCCATTCGCAGGTGCTCGGCCAGCCGGATCAGCACCGTCCCCATCAGGAACGCCTTGTCGCTGTCGTCACCCACGTCCTCGATCTCCAGCACGGCGTTGCCATCGAGCAGGGCGCCGAAGTCGAGCTGGTGCCCGCCCTCGAGGAACCGGCCGGTGGTCCCGAGGCGCAGGCTGGACAGCCTGACCTTGATG
>JBAPYC010000739.1:0-3260 GCA_049284535.1 Streptosporangiaceae bacterium | reverse complement strand
TGCGCCCGGCGGCGTGGTCCTGTACCGGCGCAGTGCACTTATTCGCGGTGTGCCATATTCTCAGCTTCGCCCCTGCGGGGAATCTCAGTGCGGGCGGCCAGGTAGCTGGCCCAGTCGCGTCTGGCGCACTAGCTTCCCTTCCTTCTGACGGAGCGCTGACCGCATCAGCTCTCCGTGTCAGGCCATCCCGGCCCGTTCAGGCCCGCGGACCCGATGTTGCATCAGATGCAATTTGGCCCATTTTCAGCTGCAGCCGCTGGTGGAGCCGCAGCCCTCACAGACGTAGCAGCTGCCGGCCGGGCGCATCTTGGTCCCGCAGGTGAGGCAGAGCGGGGCGTCGGCGGTCCGGCCCTGCTGGGCCTCGATCAGCTCAGTGGAGCTGTGCGGGGCAACAGAGGCCGGGGCCGCCGGGCGCTGCGGCTGAGCGGAAGGCTCGATCGCAACCCGTTCGGCATTATGGGGCTGTTCTACGGCGGCCGACTGGGCCAGTGCCTCGGGGTCGACCTCCTCGGTCAGCCCGGCCGGGCCGTGGCCGGCCACCTCGGCGGCGCGCTCGGCCGCGGACAGGATGCCCAGCTCGGCGCGCTCCTCGTAGGACAGGTGGTCGAGCGCGAGACGGCGGAAGATGTAGTCCATGACCGAGCTGGCGATCCGGATGTCCGGGTCGTCGGTCAGGCCGGCCGGCTCGAACCGCATGTTGGTGAACTTGGCCACGTAGGAGTCCAGCGGGATGCCGTACTGCAGGCCCACCGAGATGGCCATGGAGAAGGCGTCCATCACGCCGGCCAGGGTCGAGCCTTGCTTGCCGAGCTTGAGGAACACCTCGCCCACACCGTCGTCCGGGTAGCTGGAGGCGGTCATGTAGCCTTCGGCGCCCGCGACGGAGAACCGGGTCACGGTGGCGGGCCGCTGGCGGGGCAGCCGCTTGCGGACCGGCCGGTGCTCGTGCGGCTGGGCCGGCTCCTGGACCGGGGCGGCTTCGGCCTTCTTCCTGCCGTCCGATAGCGGCTGGCCGACCTTGCAGTTGTCACGGTAGATGGCCAGCGCCTTCAGGCCGAGCTTCCAGCCCGCGATGTAGATCTCCTCGATCTCCTCGACGGTGGCGCTCTCCGGCATGTTGACGGTCTTGCTGATCGCACCGGACAGGTGCGGCTGGACCCCGGCCATCATCCGGACGTGGCCCATCGGGCTGATCGCCCGCTCGCCCATGGCGCAGTCGAACACCTCGTAGTGCTCAGGCCGCAGGCCCGGGGCGTTCACCACGTGGCCGTGCTCGGCGATGTACTCGGTGATCGCCTCGACCTGCTCGTGCGGGTAGCCGAGGTTCTTCAGCGCGCGCGGCACGGTCTGGTTGACGATCTGCATGGAGCCGCCGCCGACCAGCTTCTTGAACTTGACCAGGGCCAGGTCCGGCTCGATGCCGGTGGTGTCGCAATCCATCATCAGCCCGATGGTGTTGTGGCTCACCATGCCGTTCGCAACGTAGGTGACGTTCTCCGGCACCGACAGGTCGTAGGTGGGCTGAACACCGCCATCGGTATTGGCCGCGACCCGCTCGAAGAGGTAGCCGAGCGCGGCCCCGAGCCTGTCGTCCAGGGTCTCCTCGAAAATCCGGGAGGCGAGCATGCGCGGAACTCCGCCGTGCTTGCGCAGCGAGAGCATCACCGCGTTGCGAGCCGGGTGAGCCGCAGGGACGAGCTCGGCCCATGTGCCGCCAGGCAGGAAGACGTAGTCCTTCTTGGCCGACTGCTCCGGCTCCAACTCGGTGACTAGCCGGTCCTTGCGCTGGCCGATGAAGCCGACGAGCTCGCTGAAGCTGAGCGCGTGGTCGACGTTGCGGAGCCGGACCTGAAATACGGGACCGCCCCAGCCGCTCACCGTCTCCCTGGTGGTCGTGGCCAGGCCCATGGTGAGCAGCATGGTGCGGACCTCGGCCGCGAAGGACTCATGAGCGGTCGAGAAGCTGGGGACGCCCTCCAGGACGGTGCCGTCCGCCTCGAACAGGCCGCGCAGGAAGGCTGCGTAGACCATCGGGTCGTTGGCCTCGAGAATGGCCGACGGGATCCGCGGGACCCAGCCCTTGCCGCTGTGGTCGCAGTCCGGCAGAACCTTCGCGAATCCCGCCGCCTGCCACCAGCGGGCCAGCCGGACCGACGACAGCGTTACCTCCTGGTATCCCTCTTGCGCCGTGACGGCGGGTTCCATCCCGAACAGTTCCTTGGCCAGGACACTAAGCCGCTGGACGACGTCCAGGTCCGTATTCGCTACGCAGAGCCTGATCCCTTTGGCGTGCAGGCTGCCGTCACCCATGAAATAGCCGACCAGCTCGGCCAGCTCCGGTGTCACGGTGTCCGGGACCTTCACGTTCCGGTCCCCGGCGTAGTAGGCCTGGTCAAGGACCGGAAGCGGGACCTGAAGCGGCTCTCCCACCAGGGTGCGCATCTGCAGTGGCAGCACGTCACTGGGAGCGACGTCGGCCAGCCGCTTCCATTCCCACGCGCCCGCGGCCAGGTTGACAACCTTGACGCGGTGATTGAGGGTGCCCTGGATCTGGTAGCCACCCTCAGTACGTATGCGACGCGTCGGCTCCTCGCCGTTGACGAAAAACTTCGTCGCCCGCCGCGGGCCCTCATCGGTAGACACCTCAAGGTTGAGGTCCTGCCAGCGGCTGCCGTAGACATCACCGAGCTCACCGAGCCTGGTGAGTCCCCGATCGGTGGTGACCAAGGTGTCCGCGGTCAGGCAGCCGGTGGGCGCGAGCAAACTGGCCTGGGCGTTCCGGTAGCCGTTGGCCGCACCGAGCTCGGCGCACTCGGCCCAGGTGGTCTGGGCCAGGTCGAGGATCTCCTGCTCCATGGTGCCGACCCTGCGGATGTCCTCGCTGGCCTGCGCGTGCTTGCGGATGACCCGGTTGTGCGGCTTGGCGTTCCTGGCGTAGCCGTCGTAGGGGCCGACCGCCCCGGCCAGTTCGGCCGACGTGCGGTAGGCCGCGCCGGTCATCAGCGAGGTGATCGAGGCGGCGATGGCCCGGCCGCCCGCGGAGTCGTACGCGTGCCCGGTGGCCATCAGCAGCGCGCCGAGGTTGGCGTAGCCGATGCCACGCTGACGATAGGCGCGGGTGGTCTCGGCGATCTTCTCCGTCGGGAAGTCCGCGAAGCAGATGGAGATGTCCATCGCCGTGATGATGAGTTCGGACTTCTTCTCGAAGCGCTCCGCGTCGAACGCGTCGTCCGGGCGGAGGAACTTCAGCAGGTTGATGC
>JBAPYC010000738.1:0-2484 GCA_049284535.1 Streptosporangiaceae bacterium | reverse complement strand
GCGGGAGGCGTGGCGCAGGTGTGCCAAGTTCGGGGTCCAGGGGCTGCCGGTTCCCGCCGAGCTGGACGGCGCGGGCAGCGACGTCGTCACGACGGCCCTGGTCATGGAGGCTCTGGGATACGGGTGCCAGGACAACGGGCTCCTCTTCTCCCTCAACGCGCAGATGTGGAGCGTCGAGCTGCCGCTGGTGACGTTCGGCACCCTGGCGCAGCAGCAGGCATACCTGCCCGGGATGGTGTCGGGGGACCTCATAGGTGCGCACGGGATGACCGAGTCCGGCTCGGGTTCCGACGCGCTGCACATGAGCACCCGCGCCGTGCGGCACGGTGACGGCTACGTCCTCGACGGGGCCAAGCAGTACATCACCAACGCCCCGGTGGCTGACCTGCTGCTGGTCTACGCCGTGGACCCGGGCCGGCCCGGACTATCCGGGATCTCTGCCTTCCTCGTCGACGCAGCGACGCCGGGGCTCACGGTGAGCAGCGGTTTCGAGAAGATGGGCCTGCGGACCTCGCCGATGGGCGAGATAACGCTGCACGACTGCCTCGTTCCCGCCGGGAGCCGGCTGGGGCCGGAGGGGGCGGGGATGGCGATCTTCAACTCGTCCATGGAGTGGGAACGGAGCTGCCTTTTCGCCAGCGTCGTGGGCGCGATGCGGCGGCAGCTCGATACCTGTGTGGGGTATGCGCGGTCACGCGAGCAGTTCGGCCAGGCCATCGGGAAGTTTCAGGGTGTGTCCGGCAAGCTGGCAGAGATGTACGTGCGGCTGGAGGCGGCGAGGTCACTGATCTACCGGGTGGCGTGGCTGAAGCAGCAGGGCAAGTCCGCCCCGGCGGAGGCGGCCGCCGCGAAGCTGTTCGTCAGCGAGGCGTGGGTGCGCTCCAGCCAGGACGCAATCCAGATCCACGGGGCATGGGGCTACATGAAGGACGCGGGGATCGAGCGGGACCTGCGGGATGCGGTCGCCGGCACCATCTACTCGGGCACGTCGGAGATCCAGCGGGTGGTAGTCGCCCGGATGCTCGGGCTCTGAGCCATCAGGGCAGGGGAGGCATTCACCCGCGGGGAGCCAGGAAGGAAGCGTGATGGCGTATCTGCTGCAGCGGCTGCTGACCGGGGCTGCGGCGCGGCGACCGCAGCGGCCAGCCATAGCGTCTGACGGCTGCCTGCTCACCTACCAGGAGCTGGACCGGCTGAGCAACAAGATGGCCCGGGCGCTGCTGCGCCTGGGCGTAGCACCCGGCGACCGGGTGGGAATCCTCGCCCCCAAGTCGGCCGCCGCGGTCATCGGGCTATACGGGGCGCTGAAGGCCGCGGCCTGCTATGTGCCGCTCGACCCGAAGGCACCCGCCGGGCGGCTCAGCCACATCGTGCGGGACAGCGGCGCTGCCGTAATCGTGGCGGACGAGGCCAGGACATCCCAGGCAGCCACCCTGGCCGGCGCCGTTCCCCGGCCGCCCAGTGCAGTGGTGGTGGCGGATGTACCCGGGCGCCCGGGGCGCGAGGAGGCGGCCATCCCCCCGGCCCGGGGGGCGGCCATCGTGCCGTGGGCCGCGGTGGCCGGGGAATCAGGCGAGCCCTTGCCGGAGGAACGGGCGATCGAGACCGACCTGGCGTACATCCTGTACACGTCGGGATCGACGGGCACCCCGAAGGGGGTAATGATCTCCCACCGCAACTCGCTGACGTTCGTCGACTGGGCAGCAGCCGCTGCGGAGCTCGGCGAGCAGGACCGGGTCTGCAGCCCCGCGCCGCTGCACTTTGACCTGTCGGTCTTTGACATCTTCGCCACCTGCCAGGCCGCCGCATGCCTGACCGTGCTTCCCGATGGGGCAGCCACCTTCCCGGTCTCGATCGCGAGATGGCTGGAAGCCGAACGGATCTCGGTCTGGTACTCGGTGCCCTCGGTCCTCACGCTGCTGGCCTGTTACGGCAGCCTGCGGCAGTTCGACCTTTCCGGCCTGCGGACGGTGATCTTCGCCGGTGAGGTGTTCCCCCCCAGGCACCTCGCCCGGCTGATGGCCGAGCTGCCGCACGCCCGCTACCTGAACTGGTACGGACCGACCGAGACCAACGTATGCACGGCGTTCGAGGTACCCGCGAGCTGGACTGACACGGAGCCGGCCCCCATTGGCAAGGCCTGCGCCAACACTGAGGTGTTCGCGGTCACAAGCGAAGGCCGCCGGGTGTCCCAGCCCGGCGAGGAGGGCGAGCTTTACGTGCGGGGTCCCTCGCTGATGCGCGGGTACTGGGGACAGCCGGCCAAGACCAGCGAGGCGCTGGTCCCCAACCCGTTCCGGGCAGAGTACGACGAGCTCGTGTACCGGACCGGTGACCTGGTGACCCTGGAACCGGCAGGCAACTATGCCTACCTGGGCCGCCGGGACAGCATGGTGAAGGTCCGCGGTTACCGGGTGGAGCTGGGCGAGGTGGAAGCCACGCTGTACCGGCACCCGGCCATCCGGGAGGCGGCGGTGCTGCCGG
>JBAPYC010000737.1:0-1986 GCA_049284535.1 Streptosporangiaceae bacterium | reverse complement strand
GCCCTCCCAGGGGGACCAGAGCCAGCCGTGGTTCCCGCCCGCCGCCGGCCAGCCGCCGACCGGTTTCCCCGAGCCACCGGCGGCTGAAGGGTCTGGAGGGCCGTTTGGCCAGGCCGGGCCCTACGGCGCTCCCGGACCCTACGGGCCACCGGGACCACCGGGGACTTATGGCCAGCAGCCGCCTCCCTACGCCCAGCCGGGGCTGCCGGGGCCACCAGGGCCCTACGGTTACCCGCCGCGCGCGCGGCCGACCGCGCCCAAGCCCGGGGTGATCGCGCTGCGGCCGATTAGCGCGGGCGAGATCCTGGACGGCGCGGTTACCGCCATCCGCCGCAACCCCCGGGCCACGCTCGGCCTGGGTGCCATGATCATGACGATCTACGGGGTGGTCGCGGCCATCGCCGAGCCCAGCGCGGTCGGCGGCTTCACCGGGTTTTCGCGGCTCAGCGGCAATCAGGCCCACAACCAAGCCCAGCTCAGGCACCAGCTGTCCAACTTCGGCCACCAGATCACCGGGCTGCTGGTGACCTACCTGATCCTGATCGTGGCCAGTCAGATCCTCACTGGCATGCTGACCGTGGTGATCGGCCGGTCTGTGCTCGGCGACCGGGTGACCGTGGGCGCGGCCTGGCGCCAGACGTTGCCCCGGCTGCCTGCCATGTTCGGGGCCATCTTCCTGTACTTCCTGGTCTTCGTGGGTATCTGGGCCGTCTACCTGGGCATCGGTGTGGTCATCCGGGCCGGGCTGAACGCCAGCGGCCCGGTGCTGGCGATCTACTTCGTGGTCGTCGGCATCGCCGTGCTGTGCCTGACCGTCTGGCTCTGGACGTCCTTCCTGCTGGCCAGCCAGGTGGTGGTGCTGGAGCGCACCGGGCCGGTGCGGGCGCTCGGCCGTTCGTGGCGGCTGGTCCGGCGCAGCTGGTGGCGGGTGTTCGGTATCGTCTTGCTCGCCGGGCTGATCGTGGGCCTCGCGGGCACGGTTCTGCAGCTGCCGTTCAGCGTGCCGGCCGGTCTCATCACCTCGCACGCGGGCACGCCGCTGCACCCGCCGACCGCTGCGGTCATCATCGGGACGGTGGGCCTGATCGTGGCTCGTACCGTGACCGGCGCCCTGCAGGCAGGCATCTACGTGCTGCTCTACGTCGACCTGCGGATGCGCAAGGAAGGCCTGGACATGGCGCTGCGCACGGCGGCCGGCGGCAGCGAGGCGTCCGGGCTTCCCGGCGACGAGTTCGCCACGGTCTGGCGCCCGCCGTCACGATGATCGGCCGCCAGGCGGCGCAGCGGCTGGCCCGGCATGAGCTGGCCCGCGCGATCTACCATCCGCACCAGTCGTTTTGGGCGTGGCTGCTCAGCTCGATCGGGAGGCTGCTGACCTGGTTGTTCACTGCGGGTAACGGCCTCGTCCCGGGTGGCTGGTGGGCGCTGGTCGCGCTGGCCGCGCTGGCGGTCGTGGTCGTCGTGGTCACGCTGGCCCGGATCGGCCCGGTGCGGCGGTCGCGCCGACGCCGGGCCGGGCCGCTGTCCGTTGATTCCCCGCTGTCCGCCCAGGAGCGGCGAGAGC
Organism: Streptosporangiaceae bacterium; assembly: GCA_049284535.1. Lineage (GTDB taxonomy): Bacteria > Actinomycetota > Actinomycetes > Streptosporangiales > Streptosporangiaceae > Palsa-504. Next base: position 422 of record JBAPYC010000737.1, on the reverse strand, counting down.
GTGCCGCCGGCTACGCGGCGGCCGGAAATTTCAAACCGGCGATGATCGAATCATTGCGGGCCATCGCCTCGGAGCTTGAAGAGCGCGGTCTGCTGGTACCCGAGCCGGGACTTACGGCCAACGAGCTCGCGGCCCGGGCCGGGCAGCTGATACCCGCGCACGCGGCCGCTCTGGCGGCGGCGGCCCGGTCGTTCGACGACGTCTGTTACGGGGGGCAGCCGGGCAGCCGGGCGGGATACGAGCACCTGCGCGACCTGGATTCCGCGCTGCGGGCGGCCGCACCCCAAGCGACGGTGTCCGCGTGACGGTTGTGATGCCCGGGAGTCCAGCAACTGGAGCTACGGCTTCCGGGGCGTCTGCCGGGCCGCAGGCTCCGGGACCGCCAGCTCCGGCGGGGTGGCGGCGGTGGCGCGGGCCGGCGG
>JBAPYC010000736.1:0-4347 GCA_049284535.1 Streptosporangiaceae bacterium | reverse complement strand
TGCGCCCGGCGGCGTGGTCCTGTACCGGCGCAGTGCACTTATTCGCGGTGTGCCATATTCTCAGCTTCGCCCCTGCGGGGAATCTCAGTGCGGGCGGCCAGGTAGCTGGCCCAGTCGCGTCTGGCGCGCTTGACCCATCTGACGGCGGTGTTGATGTGCAGGCCGAGCAGGTCGGCGAGAATGGCGGCGGGCAGGTCGGCAGCAAGGTTGATCAGCGCCGCGCTGCGGCCGATGCGGGCTTGGATGCCGCAGGTGTTGAGCTGACGGACGAGGCCGTTGACGCTCAGGTGCCGGCCGGGCACCTGGCCGGGGAACAGCCAGCTGGCCGGTTTTCCGCGGCCGCCGAGCACGGCCGAGGGTGTGGCGGTCGCGTGCAGTTGGTCGATGAGATCGGCCAGCGGAGGCGGGATGAGCACGGGGTGCTGGTCGAAGAGCAGGTATGCCTGCTCGTGATGGCGGCTGAGCTGGGTGGCTTGGAGCTGGACGATGCGGCTGACGGGCTGGCCATATAGCAGGAGGAGAGCCCCGGCGACGCGGACGCGCAGAGGCAGCGCGGTCTGGTGCAGGCAGTGCTGGAGCTGGTGCCAGCGCTGGTCTTCGGGCAGTTCTTGTTCAGGGGTCCTGGCCTGCCGCAGCGGCACCGTGACCAGCCCGGTCAGGTGGTGTCGTTGTGCCCAGGTCAGGAAGTAGCGGATGGAGTACCGCTGGGAGGCGCCGCTGGTGAGCCAGGCGTCGATTTCTGGCTGGCCGATGCCGGCCAGGCTGGTGCCGCGCTGGTCGAGCCAGGCCAGGAAGTCCACGGCGGCGCGGATCTGCTGGCGGGCCCATGACCCGGACGCCTCGGTGAACGTCCGGGTCCGTGCCCGGTTGCGGGCCCGGCGCAGCACCGCCCACCGGGCGAACGGCCGGACTAGCTGGGCATGCTCGCGGGGCACGCTGCCGAGCAGGTCATCGAGCCAGGCGTCGACGTCTTCGATCAGCTCTTGCCTGGGCGGCAGCAGCCCGGCGTGGACCAGGGCCTGGCGGATCTGGCTGCGGGAATGGCTGCGGGGGAAGGTGTCGAGCAGCTCGTGGGTGAGCGGCCCGTCGTGGCGGGCGAGCGCGGCCAGGATGCGGGCGCTGTTACTGCGGCCCAGCCAGGCCAGCACGCTTTTCGGGTTCGCCGCGCCGAGCAGCGCCTCGCGGATCGCGCCCAGGTCGGGGGTGGCATGGCCGGGCTCGCCGAGCAGCTCGTCGACACGCTGCTGGAGCGCGCACCGGGAACACCCGCCGCGGGCCAGGCCGTCGGCTGGCTGGCCGCAGCGGCGGCACAGGTATTTCTCCTCGCGTCCGGCGCAGGCCGCGCAGACCGCCCGGCCCGCCTGGTCGAGGCTGGTCAGCACCCGGGGCTGCCCGCACCTCGGGCAGGGCACCGGGCGGGCCCGCAGCCGCGGATAGCAGCGTACGCAGACCGCACCGGTCTCCCACCGGGCGGTGATGGGTGCCAGCTGCCCGCAGAACCCGCACGTCCCTGGGGGCGGGATGTAGCACGTTTCGCAGATCGGCTTGCCGTCGCGGCGTCCCTTCAAGATGCGGTGCCGACCGCACTGCGAGCATTCCCCGGCTGGCCCGCGGTGGCAGGTGGCGCACAGGTCAGGGACGCCGTCCCTGGCCCGCACCGCGATCAGGCGGACACGGCCGCACCGTCCGCATGGCCGCGGCGGCTGGACATAGCAGCGGGCGCAGACCGGCCCGGCGGCGGCGGTCGCGGTGATCTCGCGAGCCTGGCCGCAGCTAGCGCAGGGCCGCCGCGGCCGCGGGTAACACGCCTCGCAGCACGGCTTGCCATCGGCGTCGCGGTAAGCGACCCGGCGCTTGCGTCCGCACCGCGCGCACTCCTCATGCCGGGCCGGGTCGCGCAGGTAGCACCGGTTGCAGACCGGGCCAGCCGACCCGCGGGCAGCTACCCGCGCCAGGGTGCCGCAGACCGCGCACGGCTGGCGGCAGGCATCCTTATAGCAGCTCTGGCAGGCCAGCCCCGGGCCGGGCCAAGACCGCAGGCTGGCGGTGACTTTCCCGCATCCCGCGCAGCCCGGCAGCACCACCTCCTCGGTTCCCGCGGCGGCCAGGGCATGTGCCAGCCGGATCAGTGACAGCGGCCCCTGGGCACTGCCCGAGCTCAGCGCGTCCGGGTGACCGCGCAAGTGCTCGAGCAGCGCCCGGCAGGCCGGGACGGTCCCGGCGGCCTGGCCCGCCGCCGCCAGCGCGATCTGCTCCGTCAGGCCCGGCAGCATACCGGGCAGCAGACCCGCGATCTGGCCGAGCAGCATGACCCGCTGCCCGGCGGCGGTCACGACCCGGGCCGGCGGATAGTGGTCCGGCGCGCCGGCGGCGGCGCGGCACCCCGGTCCCCGGCGGCCTTGCGGACCTGTCTGCTGACCGCTTCGACTTCGATCAGGTCGTTCGGCGAGCAGCCCAGGATGTCACACAACGCGGCCAGGGTGTCCATCGACAGCCGCTGCGGCGGCTGGGTGACCAGCCGGAACACCTGCTCCCGCGACAGGTGCACGCCGCGCTCGGCCAGCAGCGGCACCAGGTCGCTGGTGGCGAACATGTCGTTCTCCGCCATCCGCAGCCGCAGATGCCAGCGGATACCCATCTTCCTGGTCACGGCCGATCCTCCCACAACTCGCCATACCGGTTCTTCAGCGACCGTTCCAGCAGCCGGTTGCGGTACTCATCCGACACACCCGTGTAGATCGCCGTCGTCGAGGCATACGCGTGCCCGACCTGGTCCTGGACGAACCGCTCCGGGTAATCGAACTCCACCAGGTGCGTCACATACGAATGCCGCAGCGCGTGCAGGTCCAGCTCACCCGGCAAGCCCGCCGCCTCCCGCGCCTCCTCGAAAGCCCGGTCCAGCCCCCGGACCGAGACCCGGCCGCACCGCTCAGTCACCCACACCGCCGGATGCTCAGACGCGGCCAGCAGCGGCCGCACCTCAGCCAGATACCAGCCCAGCACCTCGACGATCCAGTCCATCTCCGGCACCGTCAGCACGGTCCGCCGCTTCGGCGCGCTGCCCCGCGAGGACTTGCCCCACCGCACGAACAGCGCACCGAACTCCCCATAACCCGGCGCCTTCGGGTTACGCCGCAGGTCAGCCACATCAAGCCCGCACGCCTCCCGGCGCCGCAACCCGAACGCATACACCGTCTTGAGCATGGCTGCGTCCCGCATCGCCGCCAGCATGCCCTTGCGGCGACGGGCGCGGATCTCCTCCACCCGGCCATCAGCAGCGTCGAACAGCGCCTGCACCTCGTCATAAGTCAGCGGCCGCCGCCCAGGCTGCCCCTCATAATCGTTAACGTGGGCAACGGTGTTCCACTCGTGCAAGATCTGCTGCGGCGCGGCACCGAACCACTCCGCGCACCGAGCCGGCCAGCCATAACGCGGATCCGTCGCATACTCGCAAAACGCCCGCAGCGTGTTCTGATAGCCCCGCGCCGTCGACGGCGCGACTCCCAGCCCGGCGAAGAACGCATCGGCCTCCGCCGGCTCCCACTGCCACGGGTACTGCCCGGTGAACCGGGCGAACCGCCGCACCAGATCCAGCCGCGGCCCGATCGTGCCTCCCTGCCGCAGGAACCGGGCACGCTGCTGCGTCGCCCACCCCTCCAGCATCGACTCGAACACCGCCCGCGGACGATCAAGAGGAACCACCCCGCCCGGCAAAAACGCACTCGCCGCACCAGGCAGGCCAGCCACACCGGCACCATCCATGACGTTGCATCTAACACAACATTGATGCCTCAAGTCAAGCGGGACGCGCCTAGCCGACCTCATTCACGCCAGCGGTCCAGGCAACCACGGGCTCACAGCCCCCAGTGGACTAGCGGCAATCCGAAACAGGCGCCACCAGCCGACGGCAGATCCCAACTGCAGGTCTAGGGTGCAAGTAATGGGACGGGGGTGGTGAAGACATCCCCGTCCCACCTCTTACTTCTTACTTCTCGCCGGCGCTCTCAGGATGCTCCCTGCGAACGCCCTTGAACGGCTCGCCCCCGGACTTCACGTCCATGAACCGGCCGGTCTCGCTATCACGCTTGGTCCAGCCCGCAGGCGTCTCAAGCTGCGAGCGGTCCCTCACGGCACCCTCTCGATAACCCTTACCAGTGTTCTTCACCACTCCCTTCACCTCCCTCCAACTCCCGCAGGACGGCTGCCAGGCGATACTCGCCTGGCAGCCGCACTAGCTTCCCTTCCTTCTGACGGAGCGCTGACCGCATCAGCTCTCCGTGTCAGGCCATCCCGGCCCGTTCAGGCCCGCGGACCCGATGTTGCATCAGATGCAATTTGGCCCATTTT
>JBAPYC010000735.1:0-6300 GCA_049284535.1 Streptosporangiaceae bacterium | reverse complement strand
GGCCGGGACGGCCGTCGCTGAGGCGGTCCCGGCTGACCGCATCCCGGCCGGTGACGTGGCGGCGCTCATCCCGGTCGAGGGCAGCGCCGAGGTCAGCGCGCCGCGGCCCCCGGAGGAGGCCAGCGTGATCCTGGCCGCCGTCGACGGCTCCCCCGTGGCCGGCCTGGTCACCGAGAAGGCGGCCGTCCTGGCGGCCGCCGAGGGCGGCGTGGTGCACGTGGTGCATACCCAGGAAGAGGCCGTGGCGGGCGACGCGGGCATCGACGGTGAATCCCTGGAGTCCGCCCGCCGGCTGGTCCGCGATCACCTGGACCGGATCGCCGCCCACCACGTCCCGGCCGAGGGCCAGGTGCTGCTGCACGCCGCCGACCACGGGACGGCCGGCCGGATGCTGGCCGAGTACGCCAACACCATCGGGGCCAGCACGATCGTGATCGGCGCGCCGACCCACGGCGGCCTGACCGCGCTGGCCGACGAGAGTGCCACCGCAGAACTGCGGCGGCACACCCACGGCAACGTGCTGGTCGTCGATCCGGAGCGCGAGTCGATCTAGACCGCGCGGACGCCGAGCTTCTCGGCCGCCAGCCGGGTGCCCTCGACCCGGTTCGCGATCTTGCGCCAGGCGGTCTCCCGGGCGAAGTCCGGCGAGCCGTGATTGGGCTTCTCGTCGATGCTGAACGGCGAGAAGCCGCAATCGTCGGTGGCGCCGAGCTGCTCCTTCGGGATGAAGTTCGCCGCCCCGACCAGGGCGTCGCGGACCTCCTCGGGGCTTTCCACCCGCGGGTTCAGCGGGTTGATGACCCCGATGTAGGCCATCTGGGTCACGCCGTTGGCGTCGCCGCGCAGGTTCTCGCCGATGAGCTTGTAGACGCGGTCCTTGTCCCGCTCGCTGGCCAGCTGGATCAGGAAGTACCCGGCGTTGATGCCGAACATGGACGGCAGCAGGTCGCTGTAGGGGACGTCGGCGCTGTGCACCGAGTCCCGGTCACCGCCCGGGCAGGTGTGCAGGCCGATCCGGCTCCGCTCCTGCGGGCTGAACCGGTCAAACACCCGGTTGTTCAGCTCGATGAAGTGCGGCAGCATGTTCCGGCCGGTCCACGGGTTGCGCGGGTCGGCGCGGGTAGCCAGCCGTCCTTCGGTGAAGTCAACCGACACCCGGGCCGCCCCGGCCGCGAACGCCTGCCTGATGTCCTTCTCGCACTCGTTGACCAGGTCTTCCTCGAACGCCTCGCGCGGGTAGCCGGGGATTTCGCTGTCAAGGGGATACAGCAGGGCGAGCATGGAGGGTGCGATGACGGCTTGCTTCATCGGCTTGTGTGCCATCGGGATGGACTTGGACAAGGTGTCGGCGGCATACGTCTTATACCGGAACGGGCCGCCGGTCAGCCTCGGCAGCTGGCGATTGTGGCCGTCCGCGAAGATCGCGAAATACTGCCCTCCGTCGCCGGCCAGGTTGTCGGCCAGCCCGGTGCCGGCCAGCGTGTCGGTGATGGCATAAGTCGCGAAACTCGACCAGCGCTGCTCGCCGTCGGAGATGATCGGCGTGCCGGTCTGCTCCTGGTGCTCGATCGATTCCTTGACGGCCTTGTCCTGCTCGGCCTCGAGCTGGTCGCGGGTGATCTCGCCCGCGTCGTACTGGGCGTAGGCGCGCTGCAGCCAGCCTGGGCGAGGCAGCGAGCCGACGGGTTCGGTAGGGATTCCGGTGGCGGTCCTCGGGTCATAGTCGGTCATGGCGCTTGGTCTCCCTCGATTGCGTGCTTCAGTGCACGTGGCGGACGCTAGACCCCTGGGTGCCCTCGGTCAAATGGCCTAGGTCCGGTCGTATTCGTCGGGGAGGCGCATATTGGGGCCGCCGACCTGCAGGCCGAGCGGGGTGGCACGTCCCCGGGGCTCCTCCCGCTCCTCCTGACGGCCGAGCACGGTGAGGTCGAGGTAGGGGTAGCCGTTGTGGAACTCCTCGATGCCCCGGCCGAAGGTTGAGTAGGTGTGGTAAACCTCGCCGTCGAGGAGAAGGAACGCGCTGATGCCCGGCCAGTCGCCGCGCATACTCTCCGTCCACGGCATGGTGGTGCCGGCCAGCTCGGCCTCGGTGCGGTAGAAGACCCGCACCGGCGCGACCCGGTCGTCGACGGTCGCATGAAAGTCGTAGTTGAAGTCGCTGCCGTACGAGGAGTACCAGGGGAACGTCCATCCCATCCGCTCACGGAAGGCGGCGATCTTCGCCTGCGGCGCCCGGGTCACCGCAACCAGCGTGGTGTTGCGAACGTGCAGCTGGCGAAGGTTGCCGATGCCGTCGGCGGCCGATGAGCAACTGGGGCACCCGGTGTCGCGGGGATGCTCGTTCCCGTCGGCGTCGATGTCGTTGATCCACATGAAGTGATGCATGACCAGCTGCGGCCGGCCGTCGAACAGGTCGAGCAGGCCCACTGGGCCGTCCGGACCCTGGAACGTGTACGGCTTGCCGATCCGGACCATCGGCAGCCGGCGCCGCGCCGCACTGATCTCATCCCGCTGCCGGGTCAGTTCCTTCTCCCTGGCCAGCAGCTCCTGGCGTGCGGCGAGCCACTCCTCGCGCGAAACCACCTCGGGCAGGTTGCCGATTGCCATCATGCCTCCTGGCACTGATCTTGTTTTGCAACTGGTTTCAGGCTAGGACATACTGATTCTTAAACGCAACTGGTTTTAAGGAAGGTGCGGTGCGGAAAGACATGCGGTCGGGGTGCCCGATCAACCTGTCGCTGGAGATTTTCGGGGACCGCTGGACCCTGCTCGTCCTGCGCGACATCATCTTCACCGGTGCCCGTCATTTCCGGGAACTGCTGGCCGGGCCCGAGCGGATCTCCTCAAATATCCTGACCGGCCGGCTCAGCGCTCTCGTCGAGCACGGGCTGCTCACCAGGACCGGCGATCCCTCACACAAGCAGAAGATCACCTACAGCCTGACCGAGCAGGCGATTGACCTGGTACCCGTCTTCGTCCAGCTCGGCGCCTGGGGAACCCGTTACCTCCCCGTGGCTGACGAGTACGTTGCCCGCGGGGAGGTTCTCGGCGATGGCGACCCGCAGGTCCTGGCGGCCTTCATGGACGAACTCCGCGAGACCCACCTTGGCCCGCAGGCCCGTCGCCGGCCAGCACCGGACGGCCCCACCATCACAGCGCGGATGCAGGCCGCCTACGCAGCCGCGCTGGATCGCGGGGCCGCGGTGTCCTGACTCAGGCGTCGTGGAACACGATGCCGAGGGCGTGCCTGTGCCCGGAGCGGACGGTGCTGACACCGTGCCGGACCGGGGCCGCGGACCAGCCGCGCGCGCTGCGGACCGGGCGGTCCCGGGTGGTGAAAATCAGCCCGTGGCCTTGCTCCAGCGGCACGCAGGTGCCCCGGGACTGGGCTCGCGGCCGCTGCTCGACCAGCAGGAACTCCCCGCCGGTGTAGTCAGCGCCATACTCGTCGAGCCCGATCACGACCTGCAGCGGGAAGACCAGGTCACCGAACAGGTCGCGGTGCAGGGCGTTCCAGTCCCCTGGTCCGTAGCGCAGCAGGATCTGGGCGCTCCTGGCCTGCCCGCCCCGGTGGCACATCTCCAGCCACTCCCCCAGCTCGTCCGGCCACGGCGCGGGCCGGCCCAGACGCTCGGCCCAGTCGCGGGCGATGAGAAGCAGGTGCGGGTACAGCGCCGCGCGCAGCGCCCGGACCGGCTCGGGCAGGTCGTGGGTGAAGTACCGGTACTGCCCGGAGCCGAACCGGTGCCGGGCCATGTCGATCGTGCTGCGGAACAGCTCCGGTTTGCCGTAGAGCGCGGCCAGGTCCCGGCACTGCGCCGAGGTAAGCAGCCGCGGGGTCCGGGCGCAGCCGCTGGCGTCGAGCTCGGCGCTCATGTTAGTCCACTCAGCGGCGGGCCAGCCGGCGGTGATAGCGGTCCAGTCGGCGGTGATCGTCATACCGCCAGGCTAGGAGACACGGGACCAGGTAGCTGGCGGGATTCGGACACCGCGCTGGGCAGGCCGGAGCCGGGACGAGGGTGAGTCCGCCCGTTCGGCCTTCAGTCGGGCTTGGGGTGGTCGCGGAGCCGGTCCCGGCCGCGGCCCACGGCGCGCCGGAGGTCCTCGGCCAGGCTCTCCAGCGCGGGCAGCGCCGCGATGAGCGCGGCCTGCTGCTCGGGCGGCAGGCCGGAAACGGATTCCGATATCACGGCGCTTCGCTGTGCCTTAATCCGCTCGTATATGCGCTTGCCTTTCGGCGTTATCTCGACCCGGGCGGCACGGAAATCATCGGGGTCGCGCAGCCGCTTTATCAGCTCATAGGAGTCGAGCGTGCCGATCACCCGGGAAAGCATGGTCGGATTGATGCCCTCGATCTCGGTGAGCTCGGTCAGGCTGAGCGGCCCGCGGACCGTGGCGATGCCGAGAACCGAGGCCTGGGTTGGGGTCAGGCCCTCCTCCCGGGAGGCGGCATTGAGCTGCCGCGCGAGGTTCAGGACAACGCGCCGCAACCGGATTACCGTGTCGTCATCCATCACGCAGCCCTTTTCCCGCCGTCAATCCATTGCCTGCCGGCCAGCAGTATACGGGCGAGGGCTGGGGAGAATTACCGAGGATATTCGCCGCGGCGGCGATCGCGCCGGCTTCGTGTATTAGTGGCCTCAGAAGTGCCCGGCTAGCCAGGCATGGACCTCGCCGATGCGGTTCGCGAACAGGGTGAGGTGGCCGTCGTGATCGTAGAGGCGGGCCTCGGCGTCCGGGACGTGCGCGGCGAGCCATTCGCCGTGACCGAACGGGACGAACTTGTCCTGCCGGCCGTGCATGACCATGACCGGGACGGAAATGCTCGCCAGGTCGAACCCCCACGGGCTGGTGAACGCCTCGCCGTCGTCCCACCATCCCTGGCTGCCCGGCGCCAGACCCTCGTGGCCGGTCCAGGCGAGGTACTCGGCCAGGCCGCCCTTGAGCGCGGCCGCATCTGCCGGGGACAGCAGGGTCTCCATGACTCCGGCCTGATCGGCGGGCGATGCGGCCAGCATCTCGGCGCGCTCGGATTCCAGCTTGGCGCGCGCCGCCGCCGGGTCCTTCCGCGTCAGGTCGAAGTCCTCGGCATTGGCCTGGCCCATGCCCTCGGTCCAGTCCAGCCCGTCGGCATCCAGCGGAGCCAGCGAGGCCAGCGAGGCGGCCGCCACCACCAGGTCGGGCAGCAGGGCCGCACAGGCCAGCACGTGCGGGCCGCCGCCGGAGATGCCCCACATGGCCAGCCGGGTAATGCCGAGCTCGGCGCAGATGGCCTGGACGTCGGCCGCGCAGGCGGCGACGTTCCTGCCCGGATCCGGGGTTGAGCCGCCGTAGCCGGGCCGGTCGTAGCAGATCAGGCGCAGGCCGCGGACGGCCGCGTCGATGCCGTTCGGCCCGTACAGGTGCCGGGAGTTAGGCGTGCCCATGTGCACGAGCACGGGGCGGCCGTCCGGGTCGCCCGCTTCCTCGACGGCCAGCGTGCGGCCGTCGGGGGTGCGGACGGTGCGCTGGGTGTTCGCTTCGCTCACGGTGGCTTAGTCGTCTGCGCTAGTCGTCCGTGGCCAGGATGAGGTCGGAGGCCTTGATGATGATGGTGACCTCCTTGCCCTCGGCCAGCCCCAGCTGCGTGGCGGCCTCCGCCGTGATCGAGGACACCAGGCGCTGGCCGAAGGCCTCCATCTCGACGTTGGCGATAGCCTCGCCGAAGTTGATGCCGGTGACGCGAGCCGGAATCTGGTTGCGGGCGCTCAGCTTCATGGCGATGACTCCCTGTCCGCTGCGGTTTTCAGCAGAAGTTGCTGGAGCCTTACGCTACCTTCCGGCAGCGCGTGCCGTTTCAGGCGGCCGGTGATACTGAAAATTATGGGCGAGTTCGTCGGCGCCGCAGACGACCCAGATCAGCCGGAGCACGAGTATCCCCCAAGCGGCCCGGAAAGCACTGCACGGCCGACTGGAGATGGCGCGGCGGGCGCTTGTGAGCGGACTGAATCGCGCGGACACGCCGACTATGCCTCTGACTCGGAACAACGCAGCGTTCGGGATGGGGAGAACGCTCTCTTCCAGATCAGGGCGAGGCAGCTGAGGCAGTCTGCAGTTTCGAGCCCAAGCGCGCCGGGTTGCCAGCGGTAAGCACCGAAGAAGCAGCCGCCCACATCAATTCTCATCGCAGCGATCGGCCGTGGCCCGAGGTACCGAACGGTTCGCACCCGGTCCAAGCCGGTCAGCCGGGTTGGCGTTCCAGGGCGTCGAGGTCGCGTTCGGCGTAGAGGCGGTGCTGCCATTCCTCGTTGAGGATGGCCC
>JBAPYC010000734.1:0-1609 GCA_049284535.1 Streptosporangiaceae bacterium | reverse complement strand
GCCCAGCGTGGCCAGGCCAGCAGGCAGCCCGGGTCGGTCGCGCACGCCAAGCTGGCGGCCCAGGAGATGCGCTGCCACGCCATGCTCGGCGACACCACCGGGATGGCCGACGCCAGGCGCCGCGCTGCCACCGCCATGGCGCAGCTGGCACCCCAGGCTCCGAGGGCGAGCGTGTACTCGGTCCCGCGAGCTGAGGACCCGCCGTACACCGCGACCTCACTGCTGCTGACCGGCATGTACGCCGAAGCGGCACAGATGACCCGCCAGATCATCGGCACGGCTTACCGCCCGCAGGCGCGGGCCACGCGGGATCAGCCGACCAACTATGCCCGCACGCTCCTGATCCTCGCGCTGTCCGCCGCCGGCCTCGGCGACCTGGACCAGGCCGTGACCGCCGGGACCGCCGCCCTGGACTGCGGCCGGGTCGTGTGGCCCACCATGGTGCTGGCCGGCAAACTCGACCAGACCCTGGCCCGGCAGTTCCCCCGGGCCGCGTCCGCAACAGACTTTCACGCCCGCTACCTCGACGCGGGCACACGCGTCGCGCTGCCAGCTCCCCGTCCCCAGCCGGATAAGGACCCCGGATGAGCGACGGCGACCTGACTCCGGAGCGGATCGCCGCGCTGACAACGGCGGTGGATATCGAGGCCCCGCCCCCGGATGACGAGCCGGTGGCGCTGGTCCTGTTCGGCACCAACCAGCCCGCGCCCGCACAGATCGCCGCTGCCCGTTACCACGCCGGCGCGGCCCCGCTCATCATCGCGACCGGCGGCATCAACCGGCACAACGGCATCGTCGAGGGCCGCGAATTCGCCCGCCAGCTCACCGGGGCAGGCGTCCCGGGCAACGTGATCCGCGTCGAGGACCAGTCCAAGGACACCTGGCAGAACGTCGAGCTGTCCCTTCCTTACCTGCGTGAGGCACTGGCCCTGGGCCTGCAGCTGGCCGTGGTCAGCAAGTGGTACCACCTGCGGACGGTGTACTGCCTGGCCACCCTGCTCCCCGAGTCCACCCCGTTCTACGCCATCGCCTGGGAACCCATCTACGCGGGCACTCTGGTCACCCGGGCCAGCTGGCCACACATCCCCGACGGCCACCGCCGCGTGCTCCGCGAATCCCAGGAAGTACCCCTCCGGGTCACCGACGGGACCTACCGCGCCACGACCAAGGCCGACGGTACCTGGCAGCTGTCCTGACGCCGGGCGACAGCGGCACCGCGATCTCCTCGTGGCCGGCGCGAAGGAAGCGCCATTTCCGCCCTCGTCTTAAAAGACTCTTCCTCCTGCTAAGCAAACGTTTCCAGGCCTCCCTGAACTCTCTTCGCCCCGTCGCTCCAAATGATCATGAAACGCCAATCGCCCACCATGGTTAAAGCCACCGCAGACCGTTGCATTCATCGAAATGATCATGGTCAGCCCTGCGGCCACGCGACCCCGGAGAGGAGGCAGCCGTATTGGCCGTGGTCGTCACCGTGGCCAAGGGCTACGACCTCGGCTACATCTGGAAGACCAAATGGGCCAAATTGCATCTGATGCAACATCGGGTCCGCGGGCCTGAACGGGCCGGGATGGCCTGACACGGAGAGCTGATGCGGTCAGCGCTCCGTCAG
>JBAPYC010000733.1:0-2707 GCA_049284535.1 Streptosporangiaceae bacterium | reverse complement strand
GCGCCGGCCCGGCGGGGCCCGAGCGGATGCTGCGGTTCGCGTCCGAGCGCAAGGCCCTGGCCGCCCCGGGCGAACTGCGCGATCTGGACCCCGACGCGCTGCGCCCGTACCTGTCCTTCGACTACGTCCCACCGCCCGGCACCCTGACCCCGCCGGTACAGGTGCTGCCGCCCGGCCACGCCATGATCGCCCGGCCCGGCGGGGCGCTGGACGTCTACCGCTACTGGCGGGCGGACCTGCGGCCGACTAGTGCTCCCAGCGATGCCACGTCCCGCGCCATCCTGGACGTGATGCGCGACTCGATCGCGGTTCACCTGCGCAGCGACGCCCCGCTCGGTGCCTTCCTCTCTGGCGGCGTCGACTCCGCCACCGTCTGCGCCCTGGCCGCCGAGCACCGGCCCGATCTGCTCACCTTCACGGTCGGGTTCGAGCGCGAGGGTTACAACGAGATCGAGCGGGCCCAGGAGACGGCCGCCGCGATCGGGGTGAAATCGGTCCCGTATGTGATCAGCCAGCAGGAGTTCTTCCGTTACCTGCCGCAGATCATCTGGCACCTTGACGACCCCATGGCGAACGAGTCGGCGGTGCCGGTGTGGTTCGTGGCCCGGGAGGCGAGCAAGCAGGTCAAGGTGGTCCTATCAGGTGAGGGCTCGGACGAGCTCTTCGGCGGCTATACCGCCTACCACCAGCCGGGCGTGGTGCGGGCCGGCGAGCACCTGCCCGGCTGGATCCGGGTCTCACTGCAGCGGGCCGCGGCGCTCATCCCGCCGGGGGTCAAGGGGAAGGGCCTGCTGGAGTGCACGTCCACCCCGCTGCGCCGCCGCTACATCGGCAACCCTGGTTACGGCGCTCTGATCACCGGCCGGCGCCGGCCGGATCCGGCCCGGGCCTATGACGTGACCGACCCGGTGTATGACCAGGCCGAGGCGGCCGAACTGGACGACGTCTCGACCATGCAGCTGGTGGATATCAACACCTGGCTGCCCGGCGACATCCTGGTCCAGGCCGACCGGATGACTATGGCGCACAGCCTTGAGCTGCGGGTTCCCTTCCTCGACCGGGAGGTGATGGTGGTCGCGGGCCGCCTGGCCCGGGAGGAGAAAATCGGTGCCGGCCGTGGACTTGGTGGCCTCTATCCCGGGACCACGAAGCGGGCCCTGCGCACGGCCATGAGCGAGGTGCTCCCGAAGGCGGCCGCGGAGCGCCCCAAGATGGCATTCCCCGTCCCGATCGGCGACTGGCTGAAGGGCGATGCCTACGGCTTCGCCGACCGGCTGCTGCGTGAGGCGCAGACCGACCAGTGGGTGAACCGCGAGGCAGTGCTGGACCTGCTACAAGCATTCCGGGCCGGCGATCCTGCCGTGAGCTGGCGTTACCTCTGGGTGCTCATTGTGTTCTCGCTCTGGCACCAGATCTACGTCGAGCGGGCCTACGACCCGATCGCGCTCGGCTGGGAGAAGGCGCAGGGCGCCGCGCGCTGACCGCTATCTGCCGTGGGGTTAGCTCGTATTGGGTCGTCGATGCCGGTCCGCAAGTCGTAAATGATCAGCGGATATAGGCACTCTCGTCCTTTGCCGATTGCCGGAACACGAACGTTGCCACGGTCGTCGGCGAGTTCTGCCTGTCGCGTGCTTCGCGGATTGGGGCTTGCAGACAGGTTGATGCTGTCGCTCAGGTAGGCGGACAGCATGTCATCACGCTCGCGGAAGTCGTAGACGCTGGGAGCGTGCAGCAGCAGGAACAGGTCGGCCCCGAGCCGGGGCGCTATCTGCTGATCCATCATGGAGGAGTTTCCCGGGCGGCCGGGGGACCGCTCCCGCGGCTGGTGACCCGTCCCGCGGCGGCGGGATGATCCCCATAGCGGCAAGATCGCCCGTTTCCGGCCAGAATTGCCAGCTGGCCGGGCTCCTCTGGATGGCGGCACTCACCTCGGCGGCGCAGCGCTCGAATACCGTCTCGATATCTTCGTCCACCGGCACTGGCGCGGAGATCTCCAGCACCTGGTGGCGGTAGTCGGCCGCGCGGTGCGTGATGCCCATGAGCAGCGGCGCGCCGGTTACCTGCGAGAGGGTCACGGCCCCTGGGAGCAGCCGGGCCTGGCGGCCGAGGAAGGGAACCTCGACGGCGCGGGCCCGGTCGCCCTCCAGCGGCGGCGCGTCGATCGCGATCGTCACCACCTCATTGGCGCGGAGCGCGGCAGCTGCCAGCGCCGCGACCTGGGGGCGGCCAGGCCATGGCTCGATAGTCGGCCGCTGCCGATAACGCCGTATCGGCCTGAAGTAAAGCTCCCAGAGCCATCGTTCGGCGGATGAGATGCCGCCGTCGTAGTTGTACCCCCGGCGCCCGATGGTGGTGACCGGGAAGCCGCTGGCGTGCAGTACCGAGAAGCTGCTACCGGAGCGGAGGTGGCCGATGCAAACGAGAGCTCCCTTGCCCGCGGCCAGCGCGGCCTCTAGGTGTTCCCGCCCCCGGATCTCGACCAGCCGCCGCAACGGTTGCGTCCCGCGGCGCAGCCGCATCACGTCAACCGCCGCGCAGGAGGCGAGCCGGAACCACTCCCGGTTCACCTGCTGCGCCGCTGCCGGGCTGAGCTCGTCGCCGAGCACCAGCCGCAGGTTGCGGGCCATCTCGGTGCGCTTCCCGGCCTGGCACCGGAAATGCCAGTCGCCGCGCCAGCACGCCATACGGTAGCTGAGGGCGGCCGGCA
>JBAPYC010000732.1:0-11965 GCA_049284535.1 Streptosporangiaceae bacterium | reverse complement strand
AACCAGGACGAAGCGCCCGAAGGCGCCCTGGCCGACGCCCTGCGCCGGGCCGGCCTGGTTGGCGACGACCGCCGGCGGCCCCGCTAGCCGCTGCATGCCGATAGCATCGGGTAACCAGTTCTTCCCGATCTAAGGAGCCCCACCGTGTCCAGCCAGCAGCTTCGTATCACCCTCGCCGGAAGCGAGCATGTGGTCGAGGCTGGCACGACGGCGGGCGCAGCGCTGGAGGCCGGGCCGGGCACCATCGCGGCCCGGGTCAACGGGGAGCTGCGCGACCTGGCCTGGCCGGTGGCCGAGGGCGACGTCGTCGAGCCGGTCGACATCGCCAGCGAGGACGGTCGCTACATCCTGCGGCACTCGGCCGCGCACGTCATGGCCCAGGCCGTGCAGGACCTGTTCCCGCAGGCCCGGCTGGGCATCGGCCCGCCGGTGGAGAACGGGTTCTACTACGACTTCGACGTGGACAAGCCGTTCACCCCCGAGGACCTGAAGGCGATCGAGGGCAAGATGCGCCAGATCGTCAAGCAGGGCCAGCGGTTCTCCCGCCGTGTGGTGACTGACGAGCAGGCCCGGACCGAGCTCGCGGACGAGCCGTACAAGATCGAGCTGATCGGCCTCAAGAGCCACCCGTCCGCCGAGGATGGCGAGTCGGTCGAGGTGGGCGGGTCCGAGCTGACCATCTACGACAACCTGGACGCGGGCACCGGCGAGCTGTGCTGGAAGGACCTGTGCCGCGGCCCGCACCTGCCGACCACCCGGAACATCCCGGCGTTCAAGCTGATGCGCACTGGCGGCGCGTACTGGCGGGGGAGCGAGAAGAACCCCCAGCTGCAGCGCATCTACGGCACCGCCTGGGAGTCCCGGGACAAGCTGGACGAGTACGTCACCATGCTGGCCGAGGCCGAGAAGCGGGACCACCGCAAGCTCGGCGCCGAGCTGGACCTGTTCTCGTTCCCGGCCGAGATCGGCAGCGGCCTGCCGGTGTTCCACCCCAAGGGCGGGATCATCCGGCGGGTGATGGAGGACTACTCGCGGCGCCGCCACGAAGAAGCGGGCTACCAATTCGTCAACACCCCGCACATCACCAAGGAAGACCTGTTCATCACCTCCGGCCACCTGGAGTGGTACAAGGACGGCATGTTCCCGCCCATGGAGCTGGACGGGGCCACGTACTACCCCAAGCCGATGAACTGCCCGATGCACATCCTGATCTACTCCTCCCGCGGCCGGTCCTACCGCGAGCTGCCGCTGCGGCTGTTCGAGTTCGGGACCGTGTACCGGTACGAGAAGTCGGGCGTGGTGCACGGGCTGACCCGGGCCCGCGGCTTCACCCAGGACGACTCGCACATCTTCTGCACCCCGGAGCAGCTGCAGGACGAGCTGGCCTCGCTGCTGAGCTTCGTGGTCGGGCTGCTGCGTGACTTCGGGCTCACTGACTTCGAGGCCGAGCTGTCCACCCGGCCCGAGAAGTACGTGGGCGAGCTGGAAGAGTGGGCCGAGGCCGAGGCGGCGCTGAAGCACGCACTGGACGTGTCCGGGCTCCAGTACGTGATCGCCGAGGGCGAGGGCGCGTTCTACGCGCCCAAGATCGACGTTCACGTCAAGGACGCCATCGGCCGCCGGTGGCAGCTGTCCACGCTGCAGGTCGACTTCCAGGAGCCCGGCCGGTTCGGCATCGAGTACCAGTCCGCCGACGGCACCCGCCAGCGCCCGTACATGATCCACCGGGCCCTGTTCGGCTCGATCGAGCGGTTCTTCGGCATCCTGGTCGAGCACTACGCCGGCGCGTTCCCGCCCTGGCTGGCCCCGGTCCAGGCCGTGGGCATCCCGATCTCCGACGCGCACGTGCCCTACCTGGAGAAGATCGCGGCCGGACTGCGCGAGCAGGGCATCCGGGTGGAGGTCGACGCCAGCGACGACCGGATGCAGAAGAAGATCAGGACCGCACAGCGGCAGAAGGTGCCGTTCATGCTGATCGCGGGCGACGACGACGTGGCCGCCGAGGCGGTCTCGTTCCGCTACCGCGACGGGTCGCAGAAGAACGGCGTCCCGGTTGCCGACGCCATCGCCGAGATCGTCACTGCCGTGCGCGACCGCGTCCAGGTGTGAGCCGGTGTCGCAGGAACCGCCACCGCAGGAACCGCCGTCGGGGGAACCGGCTCGGGACGAGGTTTTCGCCGGGGTACCCGACTCCTTTGGGCGGCTGTGGACGCCGCACCGGATGGCCTACATCAAGGGTGAGGGCAAGCCGTCCGGCCCCGGTGAGGACGAAGGCTGCCCGTTCTGCCAGGCCCCGAAGCTGAGTGACGAGGAGAGCCTGATCGTGGCCCGGGGGACCCTGGTCTACGCGATCCTCAACCTGTACCCCTACAACGCGGGTCACGTGCTGGTCTGCCCCTACCGGCACGTGGGTGACTACACCGAGCTGACGCCGGGGGAAACAACGGAGTTCGCCGCGTTCACCCAGCACGCGGTGCGCGCCCTGCGCCAGTCCTCCGGCCCGCACGGTTTCAACATCGGCATGAACCTGGGTACGGTGGCCGGCGCCGGGATCGCCGCCCACCTGCACCAGCACGTGGTCCCGCGCTGGGGCGGCGACACCAACTTCATGCCGGTAGTCGGCCGCACCCGGGTCCTGCCCCAGCTTCTGGCCGACACCCGCAAGCTCCTAGCCGACACCTGGCCCGCCACCGCCTAGCTGGACCAGCCCGCCCCGGCCACGAATGGCTGCCCCGCCAGGAAAAGTAAGCGAATCCGTTTTCCATGAATGTGGCGTTCTGCGGAATCTATTGCACAGAGATCCGCATTCATCGAATCGGCTTGGGGGTCAGTGGAAATGCTCTGATTAAGGTGCGGAGTCGCAAAGGGCGTGGTTGCCGCACAGAGCCCCTCTTATGGCCCCGCTGTCACAACCACGCCCTTCACTGACGCCCGGGAAGGCGCCGGGCGCTATTCGGGTTTGGAGTCGGCAGCCACCTTGCTGGCCAGATGGGACGGGAGAGGCTCGTGGCGCAGGTAGGACCGCGTGAACGAGCCCGTTCCGTGTGACACCGAACGCAAGTCGATGGCGTACCGCGTGATCTCCAGTTCCGGGATCTCCGCCTTGACCAGGGTCCGTCCCACGCCGACCGGCTCGGTGCCGATAACCCGGCCGCGGCGGCCGGACAGGTCGGACATGACCGCGCCCACGTAGTCGTCCGGCACCAGCACGCTCATCTCGTCGACCGGCTCAAGCAACGTGGCCTGCGCCTTCTCCACCGCA
Organism: Streptosporangiaceae bacterium; assembly: GCA_049284535.1. Lineage (GTDB taxonomy): Bacteria > Actinomycetota > Actinomycetes > Streptosporangiales > Streptosporangiaceae > Palsa-504. Next base: position 8,703 of record JBAPYC010000732.1, on the reverse strand, counting down.
TCCCGCAGGGCCATCCGCCCGGCCTTCTGGAAGGCCATGTCGGAGGAGTCCACCGCGTGCGCCTTGCCGTCGTACAGGGTGACGCGGACGCCGGTCATCGGGTAGCCGGCCACCACCCCCTGCTCCATCTGCCAGCGCACGCCCTTCTCCACCGACGGGATGAACTGGCGCGGGACCACCCCGCCGACGATCTTGTCGACGAACTCGAAGCCGGCCGAGTCCTCCAGCGGCTCGATCTCGATGTGGCAGATGCCGTACTCGCCGTGGCCACCGGTCTGCTTGACGTTGCGGCCCAGCCCCTTGCCCTTGCCGGCGATGGTCTCGCGCAGCGGGACCCGCAGGCCGGTCGTCTCCACGGCGACGCCGTATCGGTGCCCGAGCCGGTCGAGCAGCACGTCGGCGTGGGCCTCGCCCATGCACCACAGCACCAGCTGCCTGGTCTCGGCGTTGTTCTCCAGACGCAGCGTCGGGTCCTCGGCGATCAGGCGGCTCAGGCCCTGGGACAGCTTGTCCTCATCCGCCTTGGACTTGGCCACGATGGCGACCGGGAGCAGCGGCTCGGGCATGGACCACGGTTCCATCAGCAGCGGCCGGTCCTTATCCGACAGCGTGTCGCCGGTCTCGGCCGTGCTGAGCTTGGCCACCGCGCAGATGTCGCCGGCCCCGCACTGGGTAACGGACCGCTGCTGCTTGCCCAGGGGCGAGGTCAGCGCGCCGATCCGCTCGTCGTCGTCGTGGTCCTCATGCCCGCTGGCCGCGCGGCCGTGACCGGACACGTGCACGGAGGCGTCCGGGCGCAGCGTGCCGGAGAACACCCGGACCAGGCTGATCCGGCCCACGTAGGAGTCGGAGGTGGTCTTGACCACCTCGGCCAGCAGCGGGCCCTTGGGATCGGAGGACAGGCCGGTGACGGGCTTGCCGTCCGGGGTGGTGACGGCGGGTATCGGGTGCTCGGCGGGGGAGGGGAAGGCCTGGGTCATTACCTCGAGCAGCTCGAGCATGCCCATCTTCTGCGGTGCGGAGGTGACCAGGACCGGGTAGAAGCTGCCGCGGGCGACCGCCTTCTCCAGGTCCTCGATGAGCACCTTCGGGTCGATGTCCTCGCCGGACAGGTACCGGTCCATGAGGGTCTCGTCTTCGCTCTCGGTGATGATGCCCTCAATCAGCTCACCGCGCAGCTCGGTCATCTGGTCCTGGTCCGCAGGCGCGGGCGAGCCCTCGGTGCGCTCGCCGTCGGCGTAGCTGAACAGCTTCTCGGACAGCAGCCCGATCAGGCCGTTCACCGGCTCGCCGACGGGCAGGTACAGGGGCGCGACAGCGTCCCCGAAAGCATCACGGCAAGCGGCCAGGGTCGCGTCGAACTCGGCCCGCTGGTGGTCGATCTTGGTGATCACGACCGCGCGGGGCATGCCGACAGCGGCGCACTCCTCCCACAGCATCCTGGTCACGCCGTCGATCCCGTCGGTGGCGGAGACGGCGAACAGCGCCGAGTCGGCGGCTCGCAGGCCGGCCCGGAGGTCACCGGTGAAGTCGGCGTAGCCGGGCGTGTCGAGCAGGTTGACCTTGATGCCGTTGTGCACGATCGGGGCGAGCGTCAGGTTGACCGAACGCTGCTGCCTGATCTCGACCTCGTCGAAGTCGCTAACCGTGGTGCCCTCGGCGACGCTGCCGGAGCGCTGGATCGTGCTGGTCGCGGCGAGCAGCGCCTCGACCAGACTGGACTTCCCGGTCCCGGAATGGCCGACCAGAACCACGTTGCGTACCTGATCGGCCGCCGGTGCCCTGCCCGCGGCTCCTCCCACCCCACTTGCCGTACCCGTCATAAGGTTCGCCTCCTTGCGATCGGTGGTGCGCACGACCAGCCTTAACCCGCGGGCACCGTGTCCACAAGACCCACGGAAAGAATCTCCCCGGTTACCAGGAAGTGAAAAGCAGCAAGCCTTGCAGTTCCCCCTTATGGGGGCCGAGGGGGCCGAGGGGGCCTGGGGGGAAAGGCTTCCCCCCAGAAGCGGGGGGGCTAGGGGGGTCGCCCCCCCTGATCAACGCAGTACTATCGGACGGCCATGCTGAATGTGCTGCGGCCCGCCATGACACGCCTGTTCACCCCGGTGGGCAAGGCCCTGGCCGGCACCCCGATCACGCCGAACCACATCACGGTCATCGGCACCGTGGGTGTCGCCGGCAGCGCGCTCGGCTTGTTCCCCATCGGCGAGCTGTTTCCCGGCGCTTTCATCTGCACGATCTTCGTGCTCCTCGACATGCTGGACGGCGTGCTGGCCCGGATAAAGGGAACCACCGGGGTCTGGGGCGCCTTCCTGGACTCCACCATGGACCGGGTCGCGGACGGCGGGCTGTTCGGCGGCCTGATCGTCTGGTTCATGCTCGGCGGCCACAACCCACTGCTCGCCGGAGTTTCGCTATTCTGCCTGGTAGCGGGGAGCCTGGTGTCGTACGCTCGGGCGCGGGCGGAAGGCCTGGGCCTGCGGGCCGACGGGGGCCTGATCGAGCGGCCCGAGCGCATGGTGATCTGCCTGACCTCGGTGGGCCTGTCCGGCCTCGGCGTGCCGTACATTCTCAACGTGGGGCTGTGGGCGCTGGCCGCCGGTAGCGCCTTTACTTTCGGGCAGCGGGTGCGCGCGGTATATAAGGCAGCGAAAACGGTGGCAGGTCCCGGGGATCAGGGTGGCTCTCCCGGGGGATCAGATGACGTGAGAAAGGTTGGCGGTGGCCATACTGAGTCGCCGGCTGAGCGAGCGGCTGACGGGGGTTGCTTACCAGCTCGGCTGGAAAGTGATCTGCCGCCTTCCGGAATCCGGGGCGCGGTGGGTCTTCACCGAGGTAGCCGACATCGCGTGGCGGCGGCAGGGGCCGAAGGTAGAGGTGCTCGAGGCCAACCTGGTCCGCGTGCTCCGCTACCGCCAGAACCAGGCCGCCCGTCAGGACCGGGCTGACCGCCGGGACCAGGCTGACCGCCAGGACGGAGCCGGTCCCCAGGACGCGACCGATCCCCAGGACAGCGACGCCGTTGACGGCCAGGAACTGCGCAGGCTGTCCCGGGCGGTGCTGCGCTCCTACGCCCGGTACTGGCTCGAGGTGTTCCGCCTGCCGGTGATACCCCTCGACCGGATCGTGTCCGGAATGCACTTTTACGGACCGAACAAGGACACCATGTTCGACTCGCTCAAGGCGGGCCGGGGCGTGATCGTCGCGCTGCCGCATATGGGCAACTTCGAGCAGGCCGGGGCGTGGGTCATCGCCGAGGGAGCGGGCACCTTCACCACGATCCAGGAGCGGCTGAAGCCGGAGTCGGTCTACGAGAGCTTCGTGCGGTTCCGTGAGACCCTGGGATTCGAGGTGCTCCCGCTGACCGGAGGTGCCCGGCCGTTCGGCATCCTGGCTCAGCGGCTGCGCGCCGGCGGCCTGGTCTGCCTGGTCAGCGACCGTGACCTGAAGGAAACCGGGGTCGAGGTCGAGTTCTTCGGGGAGAAGGCGCGGATCGCCGCGATCGCCGGGCTGGCCATCCACACCGGTGCGGCGCTGATGCCCACCGCGACCTGGTTCGAAGGCGATGACTGGGCCGCCACCATCTACGACGAGATCCCGGTGCCCGAGACCGGGACCCGCGCCGAGAAGGTCGCGGCCATGAGCCAGCAGCTGGCGCACCGGTTCGAGCAGGCCATCAGCGAGCACCCGCAGGACTGGCACATGCTGCAGCGCGTCTTCACCGCCGACCTCGACCCCACCCGGGTTCCCCGGGCCCCGGAGGCACGGAGGGACGAGCAGTCCCTCCCCGGGGGGGGAACGGGGGGGCGGGCAGCCCCCCCGTGAGCAGGGGGGGTCTGGGGGGGATCGTCCCCCCGAAGGAGCAGAGCCATGAAGATCGGCATCGTCTGCCCCTACTCCTGGGACATGCCCGGCGGCGTCCAGCAGCACATCAGGGACCTTTCCGAGGAGCTCATCGACGAGGGTCACGAGGTCTCGGTGATCTCCCCGGCCGACGACGACACCCCGCTGCCTCCATACGTGGTCGGCGCCGGCCGGGCGGTACCGGTGCCGTACAACGGGTCGGTGGCGCGGCTGTCGTTCGGTTTCCTGTCGGCCAGCCGGGTACGCCGCTGGGTCAAGGACGGCGGGTTTGACGTGCTGCACGTGCACGAGCCCGCCGTGCCGAGCCTGTCGCTGCTGGCGTGCTGGGTGGCGTCGGGGCCGATTGTGGCCACCGTGCACACCGCCATCCCGCGATCCCGCGCGATGGTCAGCTTCTACCCGGTGCTGCGGACCGCGCTGGAGAAGATCAACGGCCGGATCGCGGTGTCCGAAGCAGCCCGGACCACCCTGGTCGAGCACCTCGGCGGCGACGCCGTGGTGATCCCGAACGGGGTGGCTACCCGCCGCTATCGCAAAGCCGACCCGCTGCCCGGCTGGCCAGGGAAGGGCGGCGCGATCGGCTTCCTCGGCCGCCTCGACGAGCCGCGCAAGGGCCTGGCCGTGCTGCTCAAGGCGTTCGAGATCCTCGGCCCGCAGCGTCCCGGGCTGCGGCTGCTCGTCGCCGGGCCGTCCGGCGATGCCACCGACGCGCTGCACCGGGTGCCTGCCGAGCTCCGGGACCGGGTCGTGATGCTCGGCCAGGTCAGCGAGGAGGACAAGGTCCGCGTCCTGCACTCGGTCGACGTGTTCTGCTCGCCGAACACTGGCGGCGAATCGTTCGGCATCGTGACCGCCGAGGCCATGGCGGCCGGGGTACCCATCGTGGCCAGCGACATCGACGCCTTCCGGCAGGTGCTCCGGGGCGGGGAGGCCGGGGAGCTGTTCGCCACCGGGGACGCTGCCGACCTGGCCCGCGCCGCCGCCCGGCTGCTCGACGATGCCTCACTCCGGTCTCAGCTGTCCGCCGCGGCGCTGGCCGCGGTGGCTGATTACGACTGGTCGGTGGTGGCCAAGGACGTGTTCAGCGTCTACGAGACCGTCGTGCTCGGCAGCACCCAGGCTGCGGTGATCGCGCTCAGCGATGGATTCCCATGATCACCGACATCGTCATCATCGTCGCGGCCGCCCTGCTCATCGGGATGTACGTGTCCTGGCGGGCCGGCCGGATCGACCGGCTGCACGCCCGGGTCGAGATGGCCCGCGCCGCGCTGGATGCCACGCTGCTGCGGCGCAGCTCGGTGGCGCTCGAGCTGGCGACTTCCGGACTGCTCGATCCGGCCACCAGCTTGCTGCTGGCGGGCGCCGCGCACAGTGCCCGGTCCGGCGACCGTCCCCGTGACCTGGCCGAAAGCGACCTGACCCGGGCATTGCGGGCCGCGTTCAGCCAGCCCGGCTTCCGCGCCTCACTAAGTGGCAAGGAGGGCGCCGACGAGCTGCTGGCCGAGGTCGAAGCGGCCGCGCACCAGGTGTACCTGGCCCGCAAGTTCTACAACGACGTGGTAGCCGCCACCCGGGACGCCCGGCGCCGTCCGCTGGCCCGTGTGCTCCGGCTGTCCGGCCGGGCCAAGGCGCCGCAGTTCTTCGAGATGGACGACTCTCTGGCCGCCGAGAAGATCGGCGCCAGCCTCGGCCGCTAGCCGGGACGCCATACCATGGTGATAAGCAGTCACGATTGATCAAGCGAGGTTCTGAAAGTGTCTACCGTCAATTCTGAGGGCGCCACCGGCACCGCGCGGGTGAAGCGCGGCATGGCGGAGATGCTCAAAGGCGGTGTGATCATGGACGTGGTCACGCCCGACCAGGCCAAGATCGCCGAGGACGCCGGCGCGGTCGCCGTGATGGCGCTGGAGCGTGTGCCCGCCGACATCCGCAAGGAGGGCGGCGTGGCCCGGATGAGCGATCCGGACATGATCGACGGCATCATCGAAGCCGTGACCATCCCGGTCATGGCCAAGTGCCGGATTGGTCACTTCGCCGAGGCCCAGGTGCTCCAGGCCATCGGCGCCGACTACATCGACGAGTCCGAGGTGCTCACCCCCGCCGACGAGGCCCACCACGTCGACAAGTGGAAGTTCACGGTGCCGTTCGTGTGCGGCGCGACCAACCTCGGCGAGGCGCTGCGGCGGATCACCGAGGGCGCGGCCATGATCAGGTCCAAGGGCGAGGCCGGCACCGGCAACGTCGTCGAGGCGACCCGGCACATGCGCACGATCCGCTCCGACATCGCCCGCCTGCACGGGCTGCCCGGGGAGGAGCTGTTCACCGCGGCCAAGGAGCTCGGAGCCCCGTACGAGCTGGTCGCCGAGGTGGCCCAGGCCGGGCGGCTGCCGGTCGTGCTGTTCACCGCCGGCGGCATTGCCACCCCGGCGGACGCAGCGCTGATGATGCAGCTCGGTGCCGAGGGCGTGTTCGTCGGCTCGGGCATCTTCAAGTCCGGTGATCCGGCCAGGCGCGCCGCGGCCATCGTGAAGGCCACTACCTTCCACGACGACCCTGACGTGGTGGCGAAGGTCTCCCGTGGCCTGGGCGAGGCCATGGTCGGCATCAACCTGGATACCCTGCCTCCCGAGCAGCACTACGCCGACCGCGGCTGGTAGCAGCCGCCGCGCGTCCTCGCGCAGCCTCACCTCGGCACCTCGGCACCTCGGGGAAGACAGGCCGCCCTCCCGGCGTTTCACTGATAGTCCCCCAAACGCCTCGAGGCCGCGCAGCCTCGGTCCCGCGCTGCCCCTGGAGAATCTATGCACTCACCCGTCATCGGCGTGCTCGCCCTGCAGGGCGACGTCCCCGAGCACCTGCGCGCGCTCGAGGCAGCCGGAGCGAGCCCGGTCGCGGTCCGCCGCCCTGCCGAGCTCGACCACGTTGACGGGCTGGTGATCCCGGGCGGTGAGTCGACCACGCTGTGGCGGCTCTCGGTCGCGTTCGACGTGCTCGAGCCGCTGCGCAAGCTCATCGGCGAGGGCCTGCCCGCGTTCGGCTCGTGCGCCGGGATGATCATGCTGGCCGACCGGCTGGCCGACGGCGTGCCGGGCCAGCAGACCTTCGGCGGCATCGACATGACCGTGCGGCGGAACGCGTTCGGCCGTCAGATCGATTCGTTCGAGCGGGACATCGACCTGCCGGGCCTGGACGGGCGCCGCGGGGACGCTGACTATGACGGGCCGCTCCGGGCCGTCTTCATCCGGGCCCCCTGGGTGGAGCAAACCGGCGCGGGCGTCACCATTCTGGGTACGGACCAGGGCACGGGTAGGATCGTCGCCGTCCGGCAAGGGCAACTGCTTGCGACGGCCTTCCACCCCGAGCTGACCCCGGATCGCCGGATCCATGAGCTTTTTGTTGACATTGTGAAGGGATAGCTGATGAGCGGCCACTCCAAGTGGGCCACCACCAAGCACAAGAAGGCGGTGGTCGACGCTAAGCGAGGCAAGCTTTTCGCCAAGCTGATCAAGAACGTCGAGGTTGCCGCCCGCACCGGCGGCGGGGACCCGGCCGGCAACCCGACGCTGTTCGACGCCATCCAGAAGGCGAAGAAGAGCTCGGTGCCGAACGACAACATTGACCGGGCCGTACGCCGGGGCAGCGGTGCCGAGGCCGGCGGCGCCCAGTACGAGAACATCACCTATGAGGGATACGCGCCCGGCGGGGTCGCGGTCCTGGTCGAGTGCCTGACCGACAACCGGAACCGGGCCGCCTCGGACGTGCGCACCGCGTTCAGCCGCAACGGCGGCAACATGGCCGACCCCGGTTCGGTGTCCTACCTGTTCCACCGCAAGGGTGTCATCGTGGTGGAGAAGAAGGGCGTGACCGAGGACGACGTGCTGACGGCGGTGCTCGACGCGGGCGCCGAGGAGGTCAACGACCTGGGTGAGTCCTTCGAGGTCGTGTCCGAGCCCACCGACCTGATCGCGGCCCGCAAGGCCTTGCAGGACGCCGGGATCGACTACGAATCGGCGGACGCTGTGTTCCTGCCCACGGTCGAGGTCGACCTGGACGAGGATCAGGCCAAGCGGGTGTTCCGGCTGATCGAGGCGCTCGAGGACTCCGACGACGTGCAGGACGTCTACGCCAACTACTCGGTTCCCGACGAGGTTATGGAGAAGCTCGGCTGAGCCCCATGATCACGCCTGACCTGATCATCCGCCCGCCGGGTCCTGAGCCCGACTGGTCCCAGTACGTGGACGTGATTGCCCGGGCGTTCGGGTTCGCCGAGGAGACGTCCCTGCGCGCCATGATGGAGCCGGTGGTGGCCGATGGCCGGTGCCTGGCGGCATTCGACGGCGGCCAGCTGGTGGGCAGCGCGCTGTTCTTCGACATGCGCCAGTACTGGCTGGGCCGGGCCGTACCCATGGCCGGCGTGGCCGGCGTGGCGATCGCGCCCGAGTACCGCGGCCGCGGGGTGGGACGCGCCCTCATGACCGCGCTCACCGAGCTCATGGCCGAACGCGGCTACCCCCTGTCCGTCCTGTATCCGGCCACGACGGTTATCTACCGGTCGCTCGGCTGGGAGATAGCCGGGCACCGGTACGAGGCCACCATGCCCGGCCCGGCCCTGCTAGCGCCGGGCAAGCCCGAGGTCCGGCTGCGCAGGCCCGGACCCGCCGACGCCGCCGAGGTGCTCGAGGTCATCGGCCACGCTCACGAGCTGGCCCGCGACAGCGGCCCGATCACCCACGACGAGGCAGAGGTGCGCCGTTTCCTGACTCGTCCCGGGCGGTATGCGGACACCAAGAGCTACGCCTACCTGGCCGACGATGGCTTCGTCGGCTACCGCTGGCA
>JBAPYC010000731.1:0-5688 GCA_049284535.1 Streptosporangiaceae bacterium | reverse complement strand
GCCCGGTCGCGGGCGCGGCCGCCCCGGCGGTGGCGTTCGGCCTGGCCGCCGGCGGCCTGGGCAGCTGGTGGGCCCAGCAGTTCTACGGGCCCCCCTCGACCTGGTGGTGGGCGGTGGAGATCTCGCCTGTGCACCGGGTGCCCGGCTATGAGAACTACGCCACATTCTCACCCGCCTTCGGCTACCAGTCGCTGTGGGGGATCTTCCTCGGCCTGGGGGTAATCTGGGCGGCACGGAGGTTCGAGCTCAGCGGTGAGCGGGCTTTCCTGCTCTGCGCGGCCGGGTACGCGGCGGGCGGATTCTGGGCCGAGTGGATCCGGATTGGCCCGGGTCCGCACGCGCTCGGCATGCGCTACGGCGCACTGGGGGACGTGGTCGTTTTCGTCCTGGCTGCGGCGGGCATGTACCTGACCAGACCGGGGCGTAAACCGCCGGCTCGGGCGCAGGTTAATCCAGCGCTGGTAGAGGATTCGTCCGGTGATGTAATGTCTATGTAACAGGGCCAGTGTCGTCCCGAGCGCACTGAAGTGGCGTATTCGAGAGACGGCAGGAGAGCGCATGGCGGCGTCTGGCCTTTACGACCCCGGGTTCGAGCACGACGCATGCGGCGTCGGTTTCGTTGCCGATCTTTCCGGCCGCCGCGGCCACGATGTGGTGGCCAGGGCCCTGCGGGTGCTGTGCAATCTCGAACACCGGGGAGCCCAGGGCGGCGACCCGGGCACCGGGGACGGCGCCGGCATCCTCACCCAGATCCCGGATGACTTCTTCCGTGCGGTCTGCGGTTTCGAGCTGCCGGAGGCCGGTTCCTACGCCGCGGGCATGGCGTTCTTTTCCGGTGAGCGATGGCTGGTGACCCCGGCCGTGGAGCGGCTGGCCGCAGCCGAGGGCCTGAGGGTGCTGGGCTGGCGCGAGGTCCCGTTCGACATCACCGCGTGCGGCGACGGGGCCCGGGTGGTGCTGCCCGACGTGCTCCAGCTGTTTGTCGCGGGCGCGGACGGCCAGCGTGGCATGGAGCTCGAGCGGATGGTGTTCTGCCTGCGCAAGCGGGCCGAGCACGAGGCTGGCGCGTACTTCTCCAGCCTGTCCTCGCGGACCATCGTGTACAAGGGGATGCTCTCGGCGCCGCAGGTCGAGCCGTTCTTCCCGGACCTGTCCAACCCGCGGTTCACCTCTGCGCTCGCGCTGGTGCACTCCCGCTTCTCGACCAACACGTTCCCGTCCTGGCCGCTGGCTCACCCCTACCGCTATGTGGCCCACAACGGCGAGATCAACACCGTGCGCGGCAACCGGAACTGGATGCGGGCCCGCGAGGCCATGCTGGCCAGCGACCTGATCCCGGCCTCACAGGACGGGCAGGGGATCGAGCGGCTGTTCCCCATCCTGACCGGTGACGCCAGCGACTCGGCCAGCTTCGACGAGTGCCTGGAGCTGCTGCACATGGGCGGCCGCTCGCTGCCGCACGCGGTGCTCATGATGATCCCGGAGCCGTGGGAGAACCATGCGGAGATGAGCCCGGAGCGGCGCGCGTTCTACCAGTTCCACTCGGCCCTGATGGAGCCCTGGGACGGTCCCGCGCTGATCGCGTTCACCGACGGCTCGGTGATCGGCGCCGTGCTTGACCGCAACGGCCTGCGGCCGGGACGATACTGGGTGACCAGCGACGGCCTGGTCGTGCTGGCCAGCGAGGTCGGCGTGCTCGACATCGACCCCGCCACCGTGATCAGGAAGGGCCGCCTGCAGCCGGGCCGGGTGTTCCTGGCCGACACGGTGGCCGGGCGCATCGTCGAGGACGAGGAGGTCAAGGCCGAACTCGCCGCCGAGCACCCGTACGCGGACTGGCTGCACGCCGGCCTGCTCCACCTCGACGACCTGCCGGACCGCCCTCAGGCCCCGCAGGGGTCCCCGGGGGGTCTGGGGGTACGGGCAGTCCCCCCATACGGGGGGTCACCGGGGGGTCGTTCCCCGGGGGAAAATCTGATCGCGCTGCAGCGGATGCACGGGTACACCGAAGAGGAGCTGCGCGTCATCCTGGCCCCGATGGCCCGCACCGGGGCCGAGCCGATCGGCTCGATGGGCACGGACACGCCGGTGGCGGTGCTCTCTGAGCGGCCGCGGCTGATCTTCGACTACTTCACCCAGCTGTTCGCTCAGGTGACCAACCCGCCGCTGGACGCCATCCGGGAAGAGCTGGTCACCTCGCTGGGCACCATGACCGGTCCCGAGCTGAACCTGCTCGAGCCGGTGCCCGCCTCGTGCCGTCAGGTCGTCCTGCCCTACCCGGTGATCAGCGACAACGACCTGGCCAAGATCGTGCACATCAACGACGAGGGCAACCTGCCGGGCTTCGCCTCGCACGTGGTGGACGGCCGTTACGACCCGCGTGGCGGCGGCCCGAGCCTGCGGGCCCGGCTGGATGTGATCTGCGCCGAGGTTTCCGCCGCGATCACCCGCGGCGCCCGCCTGATCATCTTGTCGGACCGGCTCCGCGATCCTGATGATGGCAACATGGTGCCTATCCCGTCGCTGCTGCTGACCGGGGCGGTGCACCACCACCTGATCAAGCAGAAGTCGCGGACCCAGGTCGGCCTCGTCGTGGAGGCCGGAGACGTGCGCGAATGCCATCACGTGGCCCTGCTGGTCGGGTTCGGCGCCGCCGCGGTCAACCCGTACCTGGCCATCGAGTCGGCCCGGGACCTGGTCCGGCGCGGCCTGGTCCGCGATCCCAAGCTGACCGAGAAGAAGGCCGAGGCCAACCTGCTCAAGGCGCTCGGCAAGGGCCTGCTGAAGATCATGTCCAAGATGGGCGTGTCCACCGTGGCCTCCTACACCGGCGCGCAGATCTTCGAGTCCATCGGGCTGGGGCCCGAGGTGATCTCCAAGTGCTTCGTCGGCACCACCTCGCGGCTGGGCGGCGTGAGCTTTGACGAGCTGGCCGCCGAGATCGGCCTGCGCACCGGCCACGCCACCCACCCCGGGGCCGGCATGGACTACCGGCGGCTCGACACCGGCGGTGAGTACCAGTGGCGCCGCGGCGGGGAACCGCACCTGTTCGGCCCGGAGACCGTGTTCAAGCTGCAGCACGCCACCCGCAGCCGCCGGTACGAGGTCTTCCAGGAGTACACCACGCTGGTCGACGACCAGTCGCGGCACCTGATGACGCTGCGCGGGCTGCTGCGGATCCGCGGCGTCGACTCCGAGGCGCCCGCACCGCAGCAGGAGCTCGAGGCCCCGCCCGTTCGGCTCGAGGATGTCGAACCGGTGGCCAGCATCGTCAAGCGGTTCGCCACCGGCGCCATGTCCTACGGCTCGATCTCGGCCGAGGCCCACCAGACCCTGGCCATCGCCATGAACCGGCTGGGCGGCCGGTCTAACACCGGCGAGGGCGGCGAGGACCCGGACCGGTTCAGCCCCGACGCCAACGGCGACCTGCGCCGCTCGGCGGTCAAGCAGGTGGCCAGCGGCCGTTTCGGCGTCACCAGCGAGTATCTGGTCAACGCGGATGACCTGCAGATCAAGATGGCGCAGGGGGCCAAGCCGGGCGAGGGCGGCCAGCTGCCGGGGTACAAGATCTACCCGTGGATCGCCAAGACCCGGTATTCCACCCCGGGCGTGGGCCTGATCTCGCCGCCGCCGCATCACGACATCTACTCCATCGAGGACCTGGCCCAGCTGATCCACGACCTGAAGAACGCCAACCCGGCGGCGCGGGTGCACGTCAAGCTGGTGGCCGAGGTCGGCGTGGGCACCGTAGCGGCCGGCGTTTCCAAGGCGCACGCCGACGTGGTCCTGATCAGCGGGCACGACGGCGGCACCGGCGCCGCTCCGCAGACCTCGCTCAAGCACGCGGGCGCGCCCTGGGAGCTCGGCCTGGCCGAGACCCAGCAGACCCTGCTCCGCAACAAGCTGCGCGACCGGATCGTGGTCCAGGTCGACGGTCAGCTCAAGACCGGCCGGGACGTGATCATCGCCGCACTGCTGGGCGCGGAGGAGTTCGGCTTCGCCAGCGCCCCGCTGGTCGTGTCGGGCTGCATCATGATGCGGGTCTGTCACCTGGACACCTGCCCCGTCGGCGTGGCCACCCAGAACCCGCAGCTGCGCGCCAAGTTCAGCGGCAAGCCGGAATTCGTGGTGAACTTCTTCGAGTTCATCGCCGAGGAGGTCCGCGAGTACCTGGCCAAGCTGGGGTTCACCCGGCTGGAGGACATCGTGGGCCGGGTGGACCTGCTCGACGCCGCCCTGGCCGTGGAGCACTGGAAAGCCGCCGGGCTCGACCTGGCTCCTATCTTGCACATGCCGCCGCTGCCCGAAGGCGCCGCGCTGAGCTGCATCACCAGCCAGGACCACGGGCTGGACAAGGCGCTGGACAACACGCTGATCCAGCTGGCCGAGGGCGCGCTGGCCGATGCCCGGCCGGTCCGGCTCGAGCTGCCGATCAGGAACGTCAACCGGACCGTCGGGACCATGCTCGGCTACGAGGTGACCAGGCGCTGGGGCGGCGAGGGACTGCCCGAGGACACCATCGACATCTCCTTCCGCGGCTCGGCCGGCCAGTCGTTCGGCGCCTTCGTGCCGCGCGGCATCACACTGCGGCTCACCGGCGACGCGAACGACTACGTGGGCAAGGGCCTGTCCGGCGGCCGGATCGTCGTCCGGCCTCCGGACGAGGGTGCCTTCACCGCCGAGGAGCAGGTCATCGCGGGCAACGTCATCGGCTACGGAGCCACCGCCGGCGAGATCTTCCTGCGCGGCATCGTGGGCGAGCGGTTCTGCGTGCGGAACTCCGGGGCGCTGGCCGTGGCCGAGGGCACCGGCGACCACGGCTGCGAGTACATGACCGGTGGCCGCGCGGTCGTGCTGGGGCCAATAGGCCGGAACTTCGCGGCCGGCATGTCCGGCGGCATCGCCTACGTGCTCGACCTGAACCGGCAGCGGGTGAACACCGAGATGGTCGACCTGGACCCGGTGGACACCGAGGAAGACGCCAAGTTCCTGCGCGAGGTGGCCGAACGCCACTACGCCGAGACCGGCTCGGCCGTGGCGGCCCGGCTGCTGGCCGACTGGGATCCTGCCCGGTTCACCAAGATCATGCCGCAGGACTACAAGCGGGTGCTCTCCGCGGCCTCGGCCGCCGAGCGCGAGGGCCGCGACGTCAACGAGGCCGTCATGGCCGCGGCGCACGGGTAAGGAGGCGAACATGGCTGATCCGAAGGGCTTTATGACCACGCCGCGGGAGATCCCCGCCCGGCGCCCGGTCGACCTGCGGCTGCGGGACTGGCGCGAGGTCTACGAGCCGTTCGCCCCGGCCCGGCTCGAGCGCCAGGCGGGCCGGTGCATGGACTGCGGCATCCCGTTCTGCCACAACGGCTGCCCGCTGGGCAACCTGATCCCCGAGTGGAACGACCTGGTCTGGCGGCACGACTGGCGGGAAGCCGCCGACCGGCTGCACGCCACCAACAACTTCCCCGAGTTCACCGGGCGGCTTTGCCCAGCGCCGTGCGAAGCCGCCTGCGTGCTCGCGATCAACTCCGACCCCGTCACCATCAAGCAGGTCGAGGTGGAGATCATCGACCGGGCCTTCGCCGAGGGCTGGGTCGTGCCGATGCCCCCCGAAGGCCGGACCGGCCGGAGCGTCGCGGTAATCGGGTCCGGGCCGGCCGGGCTAGCCGCGGCGCAGCAGCTGACCAGGGC
>JBAPYC010000730.1:0-6066 GCA_049284535.1 Streptosporangiaceae bacterium | reverse complement strand
GGCCTGCACCGGGTTCCAGCCGTCGCTCAGCCCTTCGGCGTACGCGTTGCCGTTCCGGGAGATGATCGCGGTGATGCGCTCGGGGTGCCGGGTGGCGATCCGGAACCCGACCGGCGCGCCGTAGCCGAACACGTACAGCGCGAAGCGGTCCAGGCCGAGCACTTCGGTCAGGCGGTCGGTGACGTCGGCGATGTGCTCGAAGGTGTAGCCGAACTCACGCGCGCGGGCATCGGCCGGTTGGGCGCGCCCATCTGCATCGGCTGGCCGGGCCCGTCCATTTGCGGGTGCATGCCCTCGAGCCAGTTTATGCTCATTCGAACGTTCCTTTCGGCTGGGTGCGCAGGGGGTAGGCCCACTGCTTGCTCACGGGCTAGCCTGATCACCGCGAGCCGGGCGCACATCGTTAGATCGGTTATCCGCGACGATCCCGCCCCGCCCCGCTGGCCACATTTACGATGCGGGCGCCGAGGAACGGCGAACCAGACCGAGTGTGAAGGCCTGGCCCGGATTGATATGGCAACTCGATCGGCGGCCTGCTGCACGAGGTGTTCGGCACGGACATAACCGACGCCGAAGCAACGTGCGCGACCTGCGGCGCGGCCGGCCCGGTTGCCGAGACGGCCGTCTGCCTACGCGGACCGGGGACAGTGGTCCGCTGCCGGAACTGCTCGGCCATGCTCATGGCCATCTCGCGGATCTGGGGCATGAACTGCGTCGACCTCGGCGGCCTGACCGCGCTCGACCCCCGCCAGGGTGGCTGAGATCAGCGGGTGACGCTCTTGTTCGCTCAGGCCGCCCCATACGCCGTGGACCTGATGGGTGCGCAACGCGAACGCCAGGCATTGCTGCCGGACCGGGCATCCGGCGCAGATAGCCTTCGCCCGCGCTACCTGCGACCCGGACGGGCCGG
This sequence comes from Streptosporangiaceae bacterium, assembly GCA_049284535.1. Lineage (GTDB taxonomy): Bacteria > Actinomycetota > Actinomycetes > Streptosporangiales > Streptosporangiaceae > Palsa-504. Next base: position 5,156 of record JBAPYC010000730.1, on the reverse strand, counting down.
ATGATGAGATCGGGAAAAACAGATCGGGCTCGGCGAACTGGCAGGCGGCCAAGGAGCGCCAGTGCTCCCCGGGAACCAGCAGTCCGATAACCCGGTGGCTGGTACGTGACATAGCCTCAGCGTCGGCACCCCGCTAGCTGTCCACATCATCAAGACCAGCCAGTTCCGCGGTCACCTGACATCTCGGCCGGAGGGAGCGCTGCCCCGGTTCTGTCGCCAGTCCTAGGTTGTGCTGCGAGGCCTCGGACCTCAGCCGCCACGGCCGCTGATGGCTCGTCGTGGCGTGACTTTACCCGGTCAGCCGGAGATTTTCTTCTTGCTCGGCGTCCTCATTACCGATGATGACGTGGAACCGTACGCCCATGGCGTTCCCGAGCCTGCGCAGCGTTTCTAGGTCGGGCACGCCGCCACCCAGCTCGATGCGCGACAGGGCAGGCTGGCTGATTCCCGCTCGCTCGGCTACTTCCTTCTGGGTGAGATTCCGGCTCCGGCGGATGGCGCGAAGCTGGTCGCCTAGTCTCAGGTCCCGGCCGGCCTGCGCGTACTCGGGGTGCTCAGCGATGTCACCAGTATCCGCGAGGCGCTTGGCCTGGAGGGTCTTCCACCGGCTGTGCCCGGCCATCACGCGTTCCTCTCAAAGAGATGGGTGACTGTGCTGTCGTGTTCTGCCTGACAGATCTTCTTAGCTCGGACGGCTCGATCCACATCGGCCTTCTGAACGCCCTCACGGGTCTTCCGGAAGACGGTCAGCAAGATGATCACCTGGCCCCCGGGTTTCCAGCAGCTGATCCGCCAGGTGGTGCGATCGAGCGCGACCCGCAGTTCGTACACGTCATCAGCGTCTTTCAGTTTCTTGACGTGATCGCCATCCGGCACACCACCGGTGACCAGATAGTCGTCTACGTTCCGCATGACCCGCTGGTAGTGGCCGTATGGCAGATCGAGCAACCATGCCTCCACCTCCGGCTCCAAACCGATCTCGTGTATCACATCAATGATATATACCAGGGATGTTAAGACAAGTCGGCCCGCATCAGAAGACCTGGATGCCGCGAAGTCTCAGGTGTGCTCTCACAGCCCCGTCGGCGCCCGTATATACCTCGGCATGGAGCGGGATGCGCGACGAGGGAGGTCCGGGTTGAGCGCCCTGGCGCTGTTGACTCCGCCGCCGGTGCGTCGCTCATGCGCGCCAGCCCCCTTCCTGCCACCCGTTCGGGCCGGCAGCGACTTCAGGCTGCGTGTTCTTAAGCACCCGGGGCACGTGTTCCCTGTTCTGCTGCGCCCGGGCCGGTGATGCTCACCCGTCATCACCCTGCCGTCATGGACCGCTGCTGTCCTCCCTCGGGTGCTCGCGGGCCGTCCGGCTGAGCACGCGGGGGAATGAGGGGAGCGATGGGCGGCCCGGGCGGCCGCCAGCGAACGCGAGCCGGTAGCCTGCCTGCGTGTTCAAGCGATGCTGATCCAGGAGAATTAACCGGCATCGTAACACCTAAATGGGTAAATTCGAAAAAGTGTCCGAGGGGGGACTTGAACACGAGTCCCGGTGCAATTTCCCCGGATCGGGGAAATTCATGCAGTCATGATAACGGCGCGATACCCGTACACGACACGTTGTTCAGCGGGGTTCAATGCCTATTTTCCGCGACCCATTGCGGGCTTGGAGATGAAGCGCCGGCAGCCGCACCTCGAAGCGGCAGCCCTCCGTGGTGTTGACGACGCTCACCTGGCCATGGTGCGCCTCGACGATGCTGCGCACGATCGCCAGTCCCAGGCCCGCGCCGCTGCCCGTCTCCGGGCCGCGTTCGCGGGTGCCGCGCCAGGCCGCGTCGAACACGCACGCCAGGTCCGCTTCGGGTATCCCGCCGCAGCCGTCGGTCACTGCCAGCAGCGCGCCCCCGGCTTCCGGCACGGCCACGACGTGCACGCTGCCCTCCTGCGGGGTGTGACGAATGGCATTGACCAGCAGGTTGGTGAGTACGCGTGACATCTCCCGAGGATCGGCGCGGACCATGAGCGGAGCGTCGGCCGCACTGGTCAGCCGTATTCCGCGCGCCCGCGCGAGTGCCTCCGTGCTGGCCAGGGCGTCGTTGATCAGGTCTTCGAGAGCGATCTGGCCGGGGGAAAGGCGCAGGGTTCCCGCCTGGACGCGGGAAAGCTCGAACAGATCGTCCACCATTCTGGCGAGCCGGCCGACCTCGGCGCGGATCTGCCGGTGGTAGCGGGCCGGCTCGGCGGCTATGCCGTCCTCCAGCGCCTCGGCCATCGCGTGCAGGCCGGCCAGCGGCGTGCGCAGGTCGTGCGAGACCCAGGCCACGAGCTGGCGCCGGGACTGGTCCAGCGCGTGCTCACGCTCGCGCGACCTCTGCAGCTTCTCGCTGGTCTCCGCGAGCTCGCGGGAGAGCGCCGCGAGCTCGGCCATCATCGGTCCGGCCGGTGAGCGGTAACCGCCGTCCTGGTCGCCAAGGGAGCGGGCGGCCTGACGCAGCGCCAGGCTGCCGGCCTGCAGCTGCTGCCCGATCAGGCAGCCGAACCCGACCGCCACCACCGCGGCTACCATGCACACCATCACCACGACCCTCAGGTCGTGTGAAGACAGGAACATCGCCTTGGCGGTGCCGAGCGTGCCGGCCACGACCGCGAGCACCACGATGGCCCCGCTGACCTGGATTGACAGCTGTAGCGAGGCCCGGCGCAGCAGCCGGATGACGCCCAAGCCGATCAGGCCAACGGCGCTGGTGCAGCCCGCAGCGATCAGGACGATCTGGAACTGCGCGTTCACGAAGGTCTATCTCCCCGCTGTAGCCGAAGCCTCCCGTGAGGCCACCGGACCGTCGGCCTCGGGGACACCCCTGCGGTATCCTCGGCGCCGCCGTGGCTCAGGCGAACCCAATCGCCGCTTAATATTCGTAGCCGTCCCGGGCGTGGATTGCTTATCCGGCTTCATCGCCCGGCCCTGCTTCGTGCTGGGCGGCAGGCTGGTGATGGGTCTGGTCGGGCGGCTCCTGATCTTCCCCGGCGGCCGCCTGCTGAGGGCCGGGCCGGGACTCGCGCTGGACATCACCGGCAACGGCGCCGCTGGCCGCGGCTTCGCCAGTATCCAGTGCTGGCCTCTGGTCGCCCACGACAGCCGGTTGCTCTCCCTCTCCAGGGCCGGCCTGGGGGAGCACAGTACCGGCCTGCGGCCCGGTCTCGCGCTCCGGGCTGGCTTCTTCTGATGCCGCGGCCGGCCGTTCCGGTGGCGTGGCGGTTCGCGACTGGCGGCGGAGCCGCAGCGCGAACGCGACGGCTGACAGGCCGAACAGCGCGCCCGTCACCGCGAGCCAGTGCCAGACGTAGGGGTCCGCGGACAGCGTGGTTGACGCGTGGTAGGGCGACTGCAGCCGCAGGATCAGCGGGAACCACACCAGGAGCAGCAGGCCGGACAGCGCGGCGGGCACCCGCACGTAGTTGATCCACGGTGTCGCGGGCAGCTGGGGCTCGCGGTGCCTGACCGCGGCCAGGGCCGACCGGTCGGCGAGCGAGTACAGCGGCATCAGCAGCAGGTCGTGGCCGATAACCGCGCCGAGGAACCAGACGATGACCGCCACGGGGTGGGAGGACACGAGCCGGGCGGCCGCGTAACCGGCCAGGCCGAAACAGGCCAGCAAGACGAGCAGGTGCAGGGGACTGGCGCCGTACCAGCGCAACAGGCGTTTCATGTCAGCTCGCGAAGGTCAGGCGGGCGACCCACTTGGTGTTGTGCACGCCAGGGTTGGCCGGCACGATCACACGCGCGGGATATCCGTGGTCGAGGGACAGGTCCGCGCCGTTGACCCGCAGCGCGAGCAGCGAGTCCGGGTCCATGATCTGCCCGGCCGACAGGACACCGTGCCGGAAGGTGCCGCCCCGCTCCAGCGACTCCGCCAGCACGCTGGCCGGGGCGCTGACTCCGGCCAGCCGGGCCAGATCACGCAACCGCACTCCGGTCCAGGCCTGGTTGCCGGTGGACCAGCCCTCGACGCAGGCGATCGGCAGGTGCGCGGTGTGCTGCTCCATCGCCAGCAGCTCGGCCCGGCTCAGGCGCAGCGGCGGGGGACCGGTCCCTCCTGCCTGGCCAAGGGTGAGCCGCCAGCTCGCGCCGGTCTCGGCCGCGCTGACGCCCACCTGCGCCGCGGTCTGGTTGATCTGGAAGTCGTTCGGGCCGGTGCCGAGATCCTGCCCATGCGGCGCCAGCAGCGCGGTGCGGCGCAGCGGGCCGCCCAGCGACTGCCCGGCCGACAGGACCAGCACCAGGAGCGAGCCGGCCCCGGCAAAGGCCAGCACGCCACGCCGGGAGATCGTGGGGGCGGCAGGCGCCGGGCTGACCAGCTCTGAGGCGTCCGGCGATTCCGGCTGCGTGCGGGCGGTATCGACACGCAGCTCCCGGATCAGGGCGCCGCTGCGCAGCGCCTTGAAAACGGTCCGGCCCTTCAGCAGCACGTGCACCACCAGGCCGGCCACGAACACCCACGCTCCGTAGAAGTGCAGGGTGTAGAAGGAGCCGGGGAACTTGTACCACTGCTGGATGTTGAGGACCCCGGTGATGAACTCGAACACCGCCCCGCCCACGAGCAGCAGCAGCGACAGCCGCTCCAGCGCGTGCGCGGGACTGCGCACCGGCGGCCACTCGAACAGCTTCGGCAGCACCGACCACAGCTTGGCCAGCAGGATCGGGATGAGCACCAGCCCCAGGGTGACGTGCAGGCCCTGGTTGACCCGGTACAGCCACACCGGATGGGTCGGCCAGGAGAACAGGTAGAAGCCGAGCAGACCCTTGCCGGGGGTGGTGTCGTTGATCCGGGCCAGGTCGGGGTTGTAGGCCGCGTAGGACAGCAGGCCGGTGACGAACACCACCGGGACCCCGGCCAGCAGGATCAGGCCGAGGACCGAGGTCAGCCACGGGCCGCGGATGGGGCTGCGCCAGAAAGAACGGCCGAACGGGCCGGGCATCTCGCCCCGGTGCCCCCGTATTGCCTCCGCGGCGCGCCGGGCGAGCGAGGGCCGATGCGTGCGGGGCTTCTCATCGTCTGTCACGGTCAGCCCCCACTGAGCACGCGGACCGCCGCCTCGCACGACGCGCCGGGCGGGAGCCACAGGTAAGCCGGCCGTCCGGGAGGACCGGCGACCGGCTGGAACAC
>JBAPYC010000729.1:0-11120 GCA_049284535.1 Streptosporangiaceae bacterium | reverse complement strand
GGCGCCGCCTGTGACGAGGAAGCGGCGGCGGGCGGGCCAGCGTGACGGCGGCTGGTCGGCTGGGTCGGGGAGGTAGACGAACTTATACGCGGGGCCGGAACGCAGGGTTGGTGGCGGGTCGGGCTTGGGCCTTGGCGGGGGCTGGGTCTCCGGCTCGGGCGCCGGCGGGAGGTCGGGGGGCGCGAGGGTGCCGGGGTCGGCGGTGTAGGACGGCGGGACGATCATGGCGGGGGCGCTCGGCTCGATGATGCCTTTGGCGCCCCAGGTCAAGAAGGTGAGCGCCAGGGCGCCGGCTGCGGCCCCGACCAGGGTGGGAACGGCGTCTCCGCCGCTGGCGGTCGGCCTGCTCAGCGCCGCGGCCAGTCCGATGGCGGCGAAGACGCCCAGGCCGAACAGGCCGTAGGCGAGGCGGCGGACCGCGAGGATGCCGATTATCGCGGCGAAGACGGCGAGGATCACGAGGATGCCGGTGAGCAGAGCCGTTTTGTCGTCGGGGCCGAAGGTGGAGATGGCGAATTCCCTGACCGACGACGGGGTGAGGCCGATGGCGGCCTGGCCGACCGCGACGACCGGGGAACTCTGCGGGACGCCGAGGCCGGAGGCGAACTGGGCCACGCCGATGGCGACGGCGGCAGCGAGCACACCGACCAGAGCCCCGGTTGCGGCCCAGGTCTTGGCGCGGGGACGCTGGGCGGGCGCGTCGGCCGGGCTGGGGGGTGCTGTCATGGCGGATGTCGCGGTGAGGCGCTTTATTTACGGTACCCGCAGGCTGGCTGGTGACCAGCGCCGGAGTGCGCCGATTCCTTTCCTGGGCATCGGCGGTCTGCATTGTCGAAGGCCTCGCGGACTCGCCGATGCCGCGGGGTGACAGCGCGGAAGGAGAGCACGACGGTGCCCAGTAGGCAGTCAGAGGCGGTCCGGAGGCGCTGGGAGGAGTCGTGGCTGGCCATGGTGCAGCCGGACTACGAGGCCCCGGATGACGAGTCGTGGGGGACCTCACGGCCGAACCGCGGGAGGTCGACTACCTGGAGACCGAGGCCGGCGGCCTGCCCGCCATGTGGGCGGTGCCCAAGCAGGCGAGCACGGACCGGGTACTGCTGTGCATCCACGGCGGAGGGTTCGTCAGCGGTTCTATCTACACCCATCGCAAGATGTTCGGCCACCTGGCGAAGGTGACCGGCGCGCGGGCGCTGCTCGTCAGCTACCACCTGCTCCCCGACGGTGTGTTCCCGGTCCCGGCGCAGGACGTGGCGAACGCTTACCGGTGGCTGCTGGAGCAGCGGATCAGCGCCAGCCGGATCGCGTTCGCGGGTGACTCGGTCGGGGGCTGGCTCGCGGTTACGGTGCAGCTGCGTGCCCGGGAGCAGGGGCTGCCGCTGCCGGCGGCGGCGCTGCTGATGTCACCGTGCGTGGACATGGAGACGACAGGCGAGTCGTATGAGACGAACCGGGACTCCGATCCATTCTTCAAGCAGGAAGTCGTGCGCGGGATCATCCGGAACTTCCTGGGCGAGGACGCCGATGCCCGCGATCCGCGGGTCAACCCGCTGTACGCCGACCTGAGCGGCCTTAGCCCGGTTTACATCCAGGCGGGCGGGGACGAGACGCTCGCCGACGACGCGCGTTTGCTGGGCGCACACGCCACGAAGGCCGGCGTTGACGTACGCCTGGACATCTTCCCCGGCATGCTGCACACGTTCCAGATGGCCGCCGAGCGGGCGCCGGAGGCCGACGACGCGATCCGCGAGATGGCAGGCTGGGTACGGCCCCGGCTAGGCCTGTGAGCCCAGGGCGACCGGAAGGGAACACGATGACAGAGCGCTCCGAGGAGTTCGTGCGCAGCACCGAACTGTTCCGGCGGGAGCTGCTGGCGCACTGCTACCGGATGCTCGGCTCGGCCGACGAGGCCGAAGACGTCATGCAGGAGACCTACCTGCGGGCCTGGCGGTCATACGGCACGTTCGAGGGCCGGTCGTCGGTGCGCTCCTGGCTCTACCGCATCGCGACCAACGCCTGCCTGACCGCGCTCGGACAGCGCGGCAGGCGGGCCCTGCCTTCCGGACTCGGCGGCCCGGCCGATGATCCGGACGCGCCTCCCAGCCCGGCTGATCCGGGCATCCCGTGGCTGGAGCCGGTCCCGGACGCCCTGGTGACCCCGGAGTCCGAAGACCCGGCATCGATCGTCGCCGCACGCGAGTGGCTGCGGCTGGCGCTCATCGCCAGCCTGCAGTACCTGCCCGCCCGGCAGCGGGCCGTGCTCCTGCTCCGGGAGGTGCTCGGCTTCCCGGCCGCCGAAGTCGCGGACATGCTCGGCACCTCCCCCGCCGCCGTCAAGAGCGCGCTGCAACGAGCCCGCGCCCGGCTCGATGAAGTCGATCCGGCCCCAGAGCGGGTCATCGAGCCGACCGAACCGCGCGCACTGGAACTGCTGGGCCAGTACATCGCCGGGTTCGAGAACGCCGACACCACAGCCCTGGAGAAGGCACTGCGCACCGACGCCGCGATCGAGATGGTCGGCAGCCGCACATGGTTCTCCGGCCGCACGACCTGCCTGCGCTACCTCGCGCACGTGATCGGGTCCCCGGGAGACTGGCAGATGGCCCGCACCTTGGCCAACGGCCAGCCCGCCGCGATCGCCTGCTACCGCGATATCGCTTACGGGCTGGGCGTCCTGACCGTCACGCCAACGGGCATCACCCGCATCACCGTGTTCGACGGCGGCCCGGACCTGGCGGCCAGGTTCCCGGCACTTCGCGTGGGATAGCGGGACAGGCAAGCAGCGGGTAATCGCAGGCTGATATTGAGATGGCTCGCGGATCCGGAAGGTATCGGTTCAGCCCTGGTATGGCGTCCGCTGCCAGGACATCTCCTCGGCTACGCTCCGCAGGAGATAAATCGACCTGTCCGCAGGCAACGCGTCGTCTAGCAGGGCCGCAAAGTCGCTGCGGTCAGACGATGGTGGTCTCCATGGTTTCGGGCGCGAACAGGTCCTCGGGTTCCAGTCTCCGGGGCGCCAGGCCCTGGGCATGGGAGTAGCGCAGGAACGTGCGCAGGACCTCGAGGTTCTTCTCCAGGCCGTAGGGCCAGTAGTCCTCGCCGAGTACAGCGCGGGTCCGGGCGACCTCGTCGTGCAGCCATGGCAGCATGTAGCGCGCGGCCGCGGTCTCGTCGATGCCCTGCTCGCACAGCGCCTTGGCCTCTTCGAAGGCGTCGTAGAGCGAGCGGGCAAGCCAGCGGTTCTGCTCGTAGATGTCCCGCCGGAGCACAAGGACGTGCATGATCGGGAAGATCCTTGTCCGGCGGAAGTACTCCTCCTCGGCGGGACGGGATGGGTCGAACAGCCGCCGGACGCCGCGATCACCGCGGCTGAAGCTTTGTGGCGTGCGGGGCGTGTACAGCGCATCGATCTCACCTGTGGCGAGCATCCCCGATAGGGTCTGGCCGGGCCCGATGGGCTGGATGCGCACTTCGGGCGGCGGCTGGATCTTGAGCTTTTCCGTGCGGCCGGGCTGATGCAGCCCTCCGGTGCGGTAGATGACCGACTCGGCTGGCACGCCGTACTGGTCGGCGAGGATGCCGCGGATCCAGACATTCGCGGTGAGCTGGTACTCGGCGACCCCCACCTGCTTGCCGATCAGATCGGCCGGCTCGTCGATCCCGGAGGCGCCGGAGACGTAGACGCCGCTGTGCCGGAACAGCCGGGACGGGAATACCGGCAGCGCGACGAACGGCGCATCGCGGGTGAGACCGATAACGTAACTGGACAGCGACATCTCCGCGGCATCGAACTCCCGGAAGCGCGCCATACGGAAGAACGTCTCTTCCACCTGCTGAGGGAGGTAGGTCAGGTCCACCCCCGCCGGACGGACACGGCCGTCCCGGAGGGCCTCCGTGCGGTCGTAACGTTCGCAGGCCACGGTGATCGGTATGCCCACGCTGGCTCCCGGCGTCGATCCAGTGCTCGGGGTTCACGGTAGCCCATGCCTGAATTGCATGCCGGGCAAGCCGGCGTCCCGGCAGCCTGGGGCGGCGGTAAGGGTTTGCACCTACGACGGCCGGGTAGAAAGTGTGGCCTCGTGGAGGTAATGCGGGACAGGCGCGGGCTTCTTCTGCCGGTTGACGGCTTGAGCACGGCAGTGACCACCCGCACCATGTGGCCTACCGTGCTGCCGCAGGAACTGATGATCGGGTCTGAGATTTAGGGGCAGGCCAATGGCACGTGCGACGCCGGGCTGGTGCAAATACGCGGTGAACCTCCTTGCGCCGCTCCCGCAGTTCACGTTCCGCCGTACCAGCCAGGGAGGCATGTGATGACCGGCGCCGGCGACAATATGCGTACCCGGTTCACGTCGGCGCCAGAGGCCGCGGCCGATGCCGGTTTGCGCAAAACCAACGGACCGGCCGCCGTCGCGATCCTGATTTACCTCGGACTGAGCCTGCAGCTGCTGCAAGTGGGAATCATCCCGCTACTGCCGGAGATCGGTAAGGCGATCGGTGCCACCCCGGTGACAACGTCGTGGCTGGTCACCGGCAGCCTGCTGTCCGGCGCGGTGTTCCTGGCCGTCCTGACCCGGCTTGCCGACCTGATCGGCAAGAAGCCAGTGGTGATGATCGCGCTGGCGCTGGTGCTGGCTGGCTCGCTGATCGGCTGCTTCACCAGCAGCTTCGGCGGTTTGCTAGTCGCCCGGATCCTGATGGGCGCCGTGCTGCCGATGCTGGCCCTGCCCGAGGCGATCGCCTCCGACACGATGGCCCCGCGCCGCGCGCAGTTCAGTATCGGCGCCATCCACACTGGTACCGGCGCTGGCATCTCCGCCGGGCTGCTGCTCGGCGCGCTCGCGGCGACCGGGCACGCCTCCTGGCGAGCGTTCTTCGTCGTCGGCGCGGTCGTCTCGGCCGTCGGCCTGGCCGCCGTCCTGCCCGGCATCCGCGACTCCGACGCCCGCGCCCCCGGCGGCCTGGACGTCGTCGGGGCGCTGCTGCTGGCCGTCGGCCTGATCGGCGTGCTGCTGGCCATCACCGAGGGTCCGACCTGGCACTGGGGATCCGGCCGCGTACTCGCCAGCGGCCTTGGCGGCCTGATCCTGCTCGCCGTCTGGATAGTGCAGCAAAGCCGTGCGGCGCACCCATTGATCAACACCCGGCACCTGGTCAGCCCGGCGATCCGGCTGCCATACGCTATGACGTTCCTGGCCGCGATCGGCATCTACAGCGCGCTGTCGGCGGTCACCCGCCTGGCCCAGACGCCGAAGGCGACCGGCGCAGGCTATGGCTGGTCACCGCTGCAAGCCGGCTGGTACGCGGTGCCTGAACTGCTTGGCTCAGTGAGCGCCTACTTCGTCATCCGCGCCCTGGTACGGCGCGGCCGGCAGATGGCCGCGCTCGCCGCCGGCATCGCGCTCCTGGTGATCAGCTTCGTGCTCTACGGGCTGCTGGTGGCGCACCCCGGCGGCACCCTGACCGCGCTGCTGATCGACTCTGCCGGGCTGGCCATCACCCTCGCGATCACCCAGATCATCATCCTGCGCAGCGTGCCGAAGGCGGAGTCGGGCATCGCGGTCGGCCTGGCGGTAGTCCTGTACGCCGTCGGCAACTCGGTCGGCAGCGCGATAGCTGCGTCGTTCTTCAGCGCGTACACCGTCGGCAAAACACCGATCCCGGCGCTGTCGGCCTACCGGCTGTCCTTCCTCGTTTCCGGCCTTGCCGCGCTGGTCGCCCTGACGCTGTGCGTGCCGTTGGCCCGGCGGCTACGCGGTAGCCGGACCGAGCCGAGCGGTGCGCAACCGTTCCGAGGTGTGAGCGACCTCGGCGCCGAGGCGCGCTGGTCGCCGACTCCTGCCGGGTGCTATTCCCACTCTCGGCTATCTCTTTGTGTCTTGCTGTGCGCGGGGGCTTGCCGGAGTCGGGGGGCGGCCAAGCAACCGGACGGCTAGGTCCCGGACGGTGATCCCGGCGCGGGTTGCCGGCACGAGCAGCGCGCCGGCGATGAGGCGGCCGCGCTGGGTTGGCCTGACCCGGACGCGGTGCTCGGTTTCGTAGGCGCGGAACGCGGTCGCGTAGTCGTCGGGGGTGGCGCCAAATGCCCGCGCGAGCGTTTCGGCTCCGGTGATGGCCAGGCTCGACCCGTTGCCGAATAGCGACATGCAGGACGCGGCGTCGCCCAGCAAGGCGGCGCGTCCTGCGGACCAGGCCGGCAGCCGGACCCGGCTGACGGAGTCGAAGTACAGGTCGTCTGCGGCGCTCAGGCGGCCGAGCAGGCTGGGCAGCTCCCAGCCGCCGCCGCGGTAAGCGTCGAGCACGATCTGCTTGCAGGCCGCGGTGTCGCGGTTGTCCAGGCCTGGAATGGCGGGACTGCGGAAGATGAAAGCCGCCATGGCGTTTCCGTTCACCGGATGCACCGATACCGACCGGCCTGGCATGTTGTACATGAGCACCGTGCCGGGGTCGGCCGCCGGGTATCCCAGCTGCAGCGTGGCGACGTACATACCGAGGTGGCGCACGTAGCCAGATTCGGGGCCGAACACTATGCGGCGCACCGCCGAGTGCAGCCCGTCGGCCCCGACAACGAGGTCGAACCGGCGCGGGGCGCCCTTGGCGAAGGTGACGTCCACGCCATCTGCGTCCTGGCGCAGCTCCGTGATGGAGTCATCGAAACCGAACTCGGCATGCTCGCGGGCGGTGTCGTACAAGATCGCGGCGAGATCGGCCCTCGGTACCTCGACCTCGGCGCCGTTCGGCCTGCCAACTGGCAGCTGGCCGATCCTGCGGCCGGATGCGGTGACGAAGGCAATGCCAGACACGCTCGTCGCGGCCTCGCGCAGGCGGGGCAAGATGCCCATCCGTTCAGCCACGTTCATTGCCTCTCCCCGGACATCGACGGGGTTGCCGCTGGAGCGCTGACCTTCCGAGCGCTCGACCACGGTCGGCTGGAACCCGTAGCGCGTGAGCCAGTAAGCCAGCGCCGAGCCTGCCACGCCCGCCCCGGAAATGAGCACTGTGTGTTGTTTCATAGCGGCACTCTATCCGCATTCAGTGCAAAATTGCAATCAGTGCCGATTAGCAGCCGGTGCCGTACACTGCTCTCATGCCATCCACCACCGGCCCCGGCGGGACTCTGCGCGAGCGCAAGCGGGACCGCACGCGCAAGGCGCTCGTCAATGCGGCGGTCGACCTGTTCGAGCGCCGTGGCTACGACGGCACTACGGTCGCCGACATCGCCGAGGCCGCCGACATCGGCACGCGCACCTTCTTCAGCTACTTCGCCAGCAAGGAGGAACTGCTGTTCCCCGAGAGCGACGCCCGGGTGCAGGCGACGGTGTCGGCGATCGCGAACCGCAAGCCAGAAGACCGGCCCGCCGATGTCCTGCTGCGCGCGCTGCATGATGTCGGCGCGGCGGACGGAGAGCCAGACGACATGGTGGACCGGGTCGCAGCGGTACGGCTGAAGCTGAGCAGGACCGTGCCCGCGGTGCGGGGGCGCGCTCTTGCGGTCCAGCTCGACGCGCAGCGCGAGATCGCCGGGCACCTGCAGCGGGCGTTCCCCGCAGAACTGGACGAGGTCAGCGCCGCGGCACTGGTGGGAGCCTTCATCGGCGCAATCAGCGGGGCACTGCAGGTCTTGCTCGACGATCCGGACGCACCCGGTGACCCCGACCACCTGCGGCGGCAACTGCGCCACGCAACTGATATCGCGCTGCGTCCCTGGCGGTAACTCGCTTACCCCCGCCATCTCCACCGCGGTGCCTGATGACCCGTCCAGCAGGCGCAGCGGCCGGGTTCGCCGCCCCATCCGCGGCTGGCTGCCCGGTCGTTCGGCTGGTGATTGCCCTGCGGACGGGTAAGACCGCGGCGATGGGTACCGGCTGCGCCGGGGTAACGACGTAGTACCTGGGCTGCTTTCAGTCCTATCCCGGAAATGACAAGGGAAGAGCCAGATGCAGATCACCGACGTCAAAACGTTCCTCGTGCATGACCGCGCGCGCCCGGAACGCAACTACGCATTCGTCAAGGTCTACACCGACCAGGGGCTGACCGGGCTCGGGGAGGCCGGCATCAACGGCAAAGAGCTAGCGCTCAAAGGCCTGGTCGACACGTATGCGCCGATCCTGCGGGGGATGGACCCGTCCCGCATCGAGCACATCTGGCAGACGCTGTGGCGGGGCCAGTTCTTCCGTGGCGGGCACGTGCACGCGGCTGCGGTGGCCGCGATCGACATCGCCCTATGGGACCTGCGCGGCAAGGCGCTTGGCGTCCCCGTCTATGACCTGCTGGGCGGCCGGACCCGCGACTACGCGCGCTGCTACTGCCACGTGCAGCCACCCGACGGCCAGGGCGGCAATGGGCGGGCGGGCATTGACGCGATGGCCGGCTACGCCCGCGAGCAGGTGGCGGCGGGGTGGCGGTTCGTCAGATTCGGCGCTGGCGACGGCAGTCACGCCGAACACGATGGCGTATACGAGCAGCCGCGGGCGCTGCGCTGGACAGTGGAAGCGTTCTCCGCACTGCGCGAGGCCCTCGGTCCCGACGTGGAGATCTGCGTCGATTTCCACCAGCGCACGACGCCTGCCTACGCGATCCAGCTAGCGCGGGAACTGACTCCGATGCGCCCGTTCTTCATCGAGGACCCGGTCCGCGCGGAGAACCCCGCCGAGTTCGCCCACCTGCGCCAGCACATCAGCGTGCCCATCGCCACCGGCGAGCAGATCCCCAGCAAGTGGGACTGGCGGGAGCTGATCGAGCGCGACCTGATCGACTACTGCCGGGTGGACTTGTGCATCTGCGGCGGCCTCACCGAGGCCAGGAAGGTGGCGGGCTGGTGTGAGACGCACTACATCGAGCAGGCACCCCACAACCCGCTGGGCCCGGTATCGACCGCTGCCTGCCTCCACTTCGACCTGTCAACCCCGCTATTTGCCGTACAGGAGCTCACCTGGCGGCCGTCGGTGCTCGCCGACGTGGTAAACACCGATATGCGGCTTCAGGCCGGCAACCTGTACAGCGGCGGATCACCCGGACTCGGGGTCGAACTAGACGAGGACGCCGCACGGGCATACCCATTCCAGCTACCCGGACTGCGCGTGCTGCGCCGCGAGGACAACTCAGTCTCGGACTGGTAGCGACAAGCTCACCACAGGCCCCGGCTCCCGCTCTAGGCCGGCAGGCCGACGGCCAGCTAATCAGGCCGTATGCATATACATCACCGCGCCCCGGATGCATGTCCGCTTCTGCCGCGTGGAGTGCGTGTGGCGCTGGCGTGAGGCAAATCACCGCGCCGACACCGTCGCCGACGTCGACCGCTCCCCGAGAGCCGGACGCGAGCCGTGCGGGAGAGCGCCAGCGGACACGGAGCGCGGCCGCCCCTGGTGAGCGCCCGCGCGTAGAACCGCCGTTCTGCGTGGACGGTTGCTCTGTGGTGCTTGTCTGCTGATGGCAGCAGATCCGGGTGTTCTGGCGCTGGATTGGCGTGCGGGTGAGGCTCAGCATGCGCCTGCCGGGCCTGGACCGCGGTCATGGTCCAGGCCTGTTTGGGTATCCGGCGCGGATGCGCGGCGGTGTCACCCGCCGATGGAGGCAGACCGGCGTGCAGACCGGGCGCGGTCCAGGAATACTGCGGTGGTGGCCGCGACCAAGGCGGCGGCGATCGCGATAAGGGTAATCTGCCAGCCGGGCATGCCGCCGGAAGTGATGGTCTGGACCGCTCTGCCTGGTGTGGCTGGGGTGTTGCCGTAGGACCCGCCGGGGCCCGGGACCGGGATGATTGCGGTTGCGGCGGCCGGCAAGGCAGTCCAGGCCAGTATCGCCCCGGCCATAGCGGTCAGCGTCGCAGTCATCTGGGTGGCCTTGCGGGAGAAAAAGGTGAACATGATCGGCTCCTGATGTCCGGATCTGGCCAGACGTTCTGGCCTGGGCAGCAGCCTCTCCCCTGGGGCCGGGGCGGGGGCAGCGGCCGGACTACCCCTTCTGGGGCCGCTACGTTAGCGGGGTAGAACTACCCACGCGTGCGGGGCCGGGTCAGACCAGGCCTTCGCTGAGGGCCAGCCGGGTCAGGTCGGCACGGCGGCGGCAGCCGGTCTTGTCCCGGATCCGGTCCAGGTGGGACCGGACGGTGCGGATGCTGATGTACAGCTGCGCGGCGATCTGCGTGTCGGTATGTCCCTGGGCGACCAGGGTGATTAGTTCCCGTTCCCGCGCGCTGAGCTTGCCCGGTACCGCTTTCCCGGCCGGCTGCGGTGAGCCCGTGCCGGTCAGCATCAGGACATACTCGGCCGCGGTGGTCAGGCTCATTGCCGTCCCGCGCTCCTCGGCTGCGCGGGCCCGGTCCGGGTCGAGTACCCGGCGGGCCTTCTCGCGGGCGTCCCGCCAACGGGATTCGTCCGAGTCATCTGGGTTCCACATGCCGCCTTGATGCACGAGGGTGTCCTGGGCGGCCCATAGCGTGACGGCGTCCGCAGGGCGGCCGGTGGCAGCGCATAGATGCCCGCAGCGCTCCAGCGCGGTCAAGATCATGAACTGATCGCCGCTCGAGAAGATGAACTGAGTTGCCTCGTGCAGGGCCGCGGCGGCGCTACTAGTACGCCCGGCCCGCACGTCTAGGTCCGCCATGACCGGCAGCAGATTGACCAGGCTATACACGTCACCGATGTCCCGGGCCCAGGCCAGCGTCACGGCGCAGGCGTGCCTGGCAGCGGCCAGGTCTCCCGCGTCGGCCAGCGTCACGGCCAGCAGGAAGCCGCAGAGCCGGGCAGCGGTACCGGGGACGTCAGGGATCTGCCCGGCCTGCCGGGCCTGCAGCGCGGCTTCGTTCAGGTCGCCGGTATACAGGGAGATGAGGGCCCCGCATGCCATGGCACGGGCGAGGCCGAACGGGTAACCCAGCTCCCGGGCTACCTCCAGGGCACGGCGGCCGGCGGCGGCTGCCTCCGGGATCCGGCCGAGGTTAGCCAGATTCTCCGACTGCACGGTCAGGCAGTCCACCAGCAGCCGCGATGGCTCCCGATCGTCGATGGCGTCCATGACCGCGGCGGACCGCTGCAGCGCCTGAGGCAGGTCGGCCGCGCCGAACGCGGCCCAGGCCAGCCAGAACTGCGCCGCGCACCACCCCTCGCTGCCCCGCGCAGCGG
>JBAPYC010000728.1:0-1598 GCA_049284535.1 Streptosporangiaceae bacterium | reverse complement strand
ACCGAGCAGCGCCGGCCGCTCTTCGAATTCCTGGCGCTGCTGGACCGGGCGCGGATCTGGGCGGCCCGCGGACAGGTCCGCGACGCGCTGACCAGCGTCAGGGCCGCACGCGAGGCCCTGCCTGCGGGGGCCAGCCCGGCGCTGCTGGCCCGGGCCGGTGAGCAGGAGGCGCTGCTGCGCCTGTCGCTCGGCGACCTGCGCTCCCCCGCGGAGCTGGCCAGCCATCTGCCCGCGACCCGCCGCGGCCTGCTGCTGGCTAAGGTAGCGCTGGCGGCCGGTGATCACCATGCCGTGCGGGAGCACCTGCAGGCAGCGGCCCTGGGCGACCTGACGCCACGCCAGGTACTGGTGCGCCAGGTACTGCTGGCCGCCGACGCGATCGAGCGTAGCGATCCCGCGGCCGCGGTAATGCTCGGAGGCGTTCTGCGCACCGCCCGCAGCCAGGGCTTTCTGAACATCGTCATCACGACCGCACCGCAGGTGACCAGCTACGTGATCGAGCACGTGGCCCAGCTGGGGTCAGACCCGTTCATCAAGCAACTCGTGGCCGCGGCACTCGAGGTGCGCGCCACCCAGGCTGGCTCTGCGGCGCCCAGCCGGATGCTCGCCGACCCGCTGACCGCCACCGAGCAGCGTGTCCTCACGCTGCTGCCGACCAGCACCTACCTGCAGATCGCGGACACGCTCGAGGTTTCACACAACACGGTGAAGACCCACCTTCGGTCGATCTACCAGAAACTCGGGGTGGCCTCACGCTCGGAGGCCCTCCAGCGGGCAGTCGACCTGCACCTGCTCTAAGTCTGCGCCGCTGGCGAGAATCACCCTCGGTTGGGTGACGACCACGCCATACCGCTCGAACACGATGGGAAACCGGTTTGGGCCCAGTGGGAGCGTGACCCGGTCTGCATCCCGCCGCCCCGCTGGCGACTCGGCCACGTCACCGAACGAGGAGGCTGGCTGTGACGATCTTGATCGCCCTGGGCGGCAATGCGCTGTTGCGGCGCGGTGATCCGATGACCACTCCGGTACAGGGGAGGAACATCAGGATCACCGGCGGACATGAAGTACCTGACGATGCGCCAGGCCGCGTTCATCGTGGCTGGGGCCATGTCATGGCTATCGCCGCATGGCTGACGGACACGGCGAACGCCATCGTGAGCCACCTCCGGGTAGTCCCTCGCCAGGTCAGATCGGGCACTGCGTCTTTCGAGGAGTTGAGATGACTGCTACCGCCACCGCTAGGCAACCTGGTGAGAACGTCCCCTGGTATGCCCGGTCGGCGCAGGACGTGGCCGTGCAGATGGGTGTCGAGACGGATGAGGGGCTGGCCGCCGGCGAGGCGGAGCGACGGCTGGGCGAGTACGGGCCGAACGAGTTGCCGGCCGAGCCGCCCCCGAGCACGTGGACGGTGGCCCGCGGGCAGCTGGTCAACCCGATGAACATCATGCTGCTGATCGTGGTCGCGGCCAGCTTCGCGATCGTCCAGATCGCGACGGCCGTGGTGGTGCTGGGGCTGGTGACGTTCAACGTGGTGATGGGCACGGCCCAGGAGCTGAAGGCCCGGGCCAGCGTGGAGGCGCTGGCCAAGCTGCAGGTGC
>JBAPYC010000727.1:0-21769 GCA_049284535.1 Streptosporangiaceae bacterium | reverse complement strand
GTCGACCACATCCTGACCAAGCTGGGCTTCCGGACCCGCACCCAGCTGGCCGCCTGGGCGCACGAGGAGGGCCTGGTGGCAGCAGATACGTAGCGCCGTTACGTAGTTCTTCAGATGACGGGGACCTGCTGGGAGCCCAGTGTTGGCGTCATGGACGGTATGCAGAACACCCACCAGGATTGCCAGGTCCTGGTGGTCGGCGCCGGCCCCACCGGCCTGGTGCTGGCCGCCGACCTGCTCACGCGGGGCATCTCGACCCGCATCATCGACAAGGGTGACGGCGCGAACCTGGAGACGAGAGCGATCGTCATTCACGCCCGGGCGCTGGAGGTCCTTGATCTCATGGGCCTGGCTGAGCGGTTCGCGGACCACGGCCAGATGGTGCGCTATTTCAGCTTCTACGCCGATGGCAGGCACCGGCTCAGCCTTGACCTGGCCCGTAACGGCACGCGCTTCCCGTTCATGCTCGACATCCCGCAGCACCAGACCGAGGCCCTGCTGCGCGCGCGAGTCGCCGAGCTCGGCGGCATGATCGAGCAAGAAGCCGAACTGACCGGCCTGTCTGACGGGCCGGCCGGCGTCACCGCGACGGTCCGGGGCGCGGACGGCCAGCCGCGGATGATCACCGCCGGCTACCTGATCGGCTGCGACGGCGCGCACAGCCGAGTCCGCCACGAGCTGGGCCTGCAGTTCCGCGGTCACCCGTACCCGCAGGACTGGCTGCTGGCCGACGTCCGGCTGGACTGGGCCCGCCCGGAGAACGAAGTGCACGCCTTTTTCCGTAGCAACGGAGGGCCCTTGGTCGCCTTCCCGATGCGCAGGCACCGGTGGCGGCTGGTACTGCCGCTTGCGGGTGACCGTGCCCGCAACGCTCCGGACCTGGCCGAGGTACAGCGGCTGACGAGCGAGCGGGCGCCCGAACCGGTCGCCGTGTCCGATCCAACCTGGCTGGCCAGCTTCCACTGTCATCGCCGTTCCACTGACGTGTACCGGAGCGGGCATGTGCTGCTGGCCGGCGACGCGGTGCATATCCATACCCCGGCCGGCGGCCAGGGCATGAACACCGGGATCACCGACGCCCACAACCTGGGCTGGAAGCTGGCCCTGGTCGTCTCCGGCCGCGCGCCCGCGCAGTTGCTGGACACCTATGGGCGCGAACGGCAGCCGGTCGCAGCGCAGGTGCTGGGCCTGACGCACGCCCTGGTCCGGTGCGGGAGCCTGACCAGCCCGGTGCAGCGGGCGCTGCGGGACGCCATCGTCCCGGCAGCGTTCCGGGTGGGCCCGATCCACCGGCGCGCGGTGCGCCGCTGGACTCAGGTCAACGTCGGCTACCCGGCCCGCGGCCGCACCTTGCCCAGCCGGGTCCCCGGCGGGGCCAGGCTCGGGCAGCGAGTCCCCGACCTGGAGGTACGAACGCCGGACGGGAGCGACAGGCTCTTTGCCGTCCTGCGTGGCGGACGTCACGTCATGGTTGTCACCGGGGCAGATCCGGCCAGTCTCGCGGCCAGCCCGGCCTTGCAGCCTTACCGGGATCTGTTCGAGGTCGTCACCCGCGGCCCCGGGGATGCGCGCGTCCCGCGCCTGGTCCGTCGTCCTGGTCCGGCCGGACGGATACGTCGCAGCATACGGCCGGCCGGACCGGTTGGAAACAGTGGTGGGCTACTTGCGGCGGCTGTCCGGCGGAACCGCGACCGGCCGACCCGGCGGGCCGGCAGCATCGGGTCAGCCCGGCCCGGCGCACGTTACGATCCAGTGAGGCGCGGCACACCGCGGATCCTGATCGTGGGAGCCGGGATCGCCGGGCTGACCCTGGCGGCCAGCCTGGAGCGATCCGGGATTACCCCGGCGGTCGTCGAGCTCGGCGAAGCGTCGTTGTCGCGCGGCCTGGCGCTGATGCTGACCAGCAACGCCCTCGTGGCGCTGCGCCGCGCCGGGCTGGACCGGGCCGTCATCGGCGCTGGGGTCATGCTGGAGCGGATCGTCCATGCCGCCCCGTCGGGAATCCCGGTCGAGGACGACCACGACCTCGGCCCGGCGAACAGGCGCTACGCGCCCAACCTCGGCATTACCCGCGACGGGCTGATGTCGGCCCTGGCTGGCGCGATGCGCGCGCAGATCCGCTACGCCACGACCATTACCTCGGTGGACGGGCAGGCCGGGGAACCGGAAGTGGCATTCTCGGACGGGACACGCGCCCGATTCGACCTGGTGGTAGGGGCGGACGGCATCGGCTCAGCCGTGCGCAGGGCCATCTACCCGCGCATCGAGCCCGCCTACCGGTCATTCTGCGCGTGGCGGACAGTCATGGATTGCCCGGATCCCGAGCCGGTCTTCCGGCTCAGTTCCACCGCAGGTTGCTTCCTCGGCAGCTTCCCCGCCGGGCCGGACCTGATGTACGCGTTTCTGCTGGCCCACTGCGCCGAAGCCCCGGTCTTGTCCCGTGACCAGCGGCTGGCGCGGCTGAAGGAACTGGCGGCGACATTCCGCGGGAACGTCTCGCCACTCATCCAGCGGCAGCGGGACCCGGCCCGGGTCGTCTTCGTGCCCGTGTACGAAGTGCAGACGCCGTCGTACTACCGGGGCCACGTGCTGCTCATCGGCGACGCGGCCCACGCGTTCTCGCCGCTGCTGGCCCAGGGGGCCGCCATGGCTATCGAAGATGCTGTCGCCCTGGCCGAGCTGCTGCGCGGATCCGGCGACATTGACCAGGCGCTACGGGCCTACGAGGCCAGGAGACGGCCACGCGTGGAAACCATCCGGGCGGCCGTTCGCCGCCGCACGATAGCGCGCGGGATGGAAGGACCAGCCACGCCCCAACTGCTCAGAGGCCATCCGGTGGTCTTCTCCGCCTCGCTGAAAGTCTTCGACGAACTGATCGAAGACCCATTCGCTCCCCGCCCAGGTCACCCGACACATCCGTTACGCGAGATGCCGCAGGCCAGGAACACCACGGGGCAGCGGCTAGCGGCCGGGGAGCTTGGTGCCCATGAGGCGGCGCAGGCGGAGGATCTCCGAATCCCGCGCGTCCAGCACCGGCTCGATCACGTTCATCGCGGCGTGGACGGCGGCCTCGGGATCGCCAGGGACGCCGTAGCGCAGGAAACTGCGCGCCAGCGCGCGGCGGAGCCGCTCGGCCGTGACCGTGACCAGATCGGCCGGCTCTTTCCGGGACCGCGACGGGGCAGCGCGATTGGGACGGCGGGCATTCCGGCCTCTTCCCGGCGGACGTGCCGGGGGCCCGGGCGGAGAAAGCTCGGCGTTATCCGGCACCGCGAACAACGGCGTCATCGTCCCCGGCTGCGGCTCAGCCGGGGCGGCGCGCCGCCGTTTTGGTACGGTCGGCTCCGGGAGCATCGGCGTGACCTTTCCTGTCCAGGATTGACCTCACAACGCTAATGCTCTCCCTGTGTCACCCAAACGTCATGAATGTCCAGGTCACACGGCGTGTCTTTTATGCTGCACACCGCAATTCAGCCGCTATTTTCTTCGAAAAAATATGCGACTACGCGGTCGCCGGACCCGATTCGGCCCGGGAGATTTCGACATGCGGGCGAGATAGCCATATTGCCCACTCCGCGCTTATCTCCCCCGCCGTGGTCAGCAGCAGTGGCAGATATTCACGCAGCAGCCGCTCCGTCGTCGTTTCGGCCGCGTGCACGGTGACATTCATCGCGGCCCGGACAATCCCGTCGCCGTCCCGGACCGGGACGGCGACCGAGCGGACGCCCGGGGCGAGCTCCTCGTCGGCCAGCGCCCAGCCGCGGGCCCGGACCTCGGTGAGCTCGTCCCGCAGCTGCTCGGCCGATCGGCCGATGTAGGGCGGCAGCCCCGAGCGGCTCGGCTCGGCCAGCGCCGCCGCCACCGCGCCGGGACTGAGCGCGGCGAGCAGCACCTTGCCCTGCGAGGTCTGCGCTGCCGGGAAGTGCGTGCCGATCTCCACCCGCAGCGTGATCAGCTTCGGCACCGACACGCGGGCCACGTAGACGATGTCGGAGCCGTCCAGCTGGGCCATTGACGACGACTCGCCGGTCCGGGCCACCAGCTGCTCCAGGTGCGGCCGGGCGATGTCCCACAGGCCCAGCGAGCTCACGTACGCGATACCGAGGCTCATGACCCGGGGGGTCAGCCGGAAGGCCCCGTCCGCCGACCGCACGTAGCCCAGCTCCTCCAGGGTCAGCAGCAGCCGGCGGGCCGTCGGCCGGGCCAGGCCGGACGCGGCCGCTACCTCGGACAGTGACATGCCGCGGTGGCTGTCGCCGAAGGAAGCCAGGATGTCCAGGCCGCGCGCCAGCGCCTCGACGAAGTCGGGGCCGCGGCCACGCCCGGCCATCAGTGGGCCATCCCGGTCAGCTCGTCTTCTCCGGCTCGCCGAACAGGCTGCCCCGTGCGTTGCGGTTGGAGTCGGCCTTGTACTCGGTGTACTGGTACGGGTTGTCCAGCACGTCTGTGCCGGGCAGCTCGGGGTGCATACCGCCGTTCCAGGCCTCGTCGCCGAGGATGCCGCGGATGTGCTCGACGGTGGCGTCGGCGGAGCGCTTGATCGCCGCGAGGTCGGCCCCCACCAGCTGGTGGTCGGTCTTGACCACCCGGCCGTTGACCAGCACCGTGTGCACGTCGCCGCGCTGGGCCTGGAAGGCGACGTGGCCGAACGGATTGAGCAGCGGGAACGAGACCAGGGAGCGGTCGTTCTTGATCAGCACCACGTCGGCCTTGGCCCCCGGGGTCAGCCGGCCCAGGTCGTCGCGGCCGATCGCGTGCGCGCCGCCGCGGGTGGCCCAGTGCACCACGTGCTCGGCCCGCAGCGCGGCGTTGGTCACGGTCTCACCCTGGGCGTGAGCCTCCAGGTGCTCACGCGAGCGGTCGGCGCCCAGTGTGGTCCGCATCGCCGAGAACAGGTCGCCGCTCCACCACACGCTGGTGTCCATGGACAGCGAGACCGGGATGCCGTGTTTGCGCACCTGCCAGGTGGGCGGGTAGCCCTGCCCGGCACTCTGCTCGGACTCGGTGGCCACCGAGATCGACCCGCCGGAGGCGGCGATGCGCTGATAGGAGTCGGTGGTCAAAGTGGCCGAGTGCACGTAGGTGGTCTCCGGCGTCATGAACCCGTGCTCGTGCATGAGCTGGATGCTCGCGTCGCTGGTGGCACCCCACACCCCGGCGTGGGTGGTGACCGGCAGGCCGAGCTCGCGGGCCGCCTCGAAGGCCGCCTTCTCCGGGAAAGCCGGGTCGCCGGTGACGTCGAACGCGATCTGGTAGGCCAGCAAGTCGGACGGGGTGTGCCGGGCGAAGAACGCCCGGACGGCGGGGTCGTTGGTCCACTCCCACGGCCCGGCCTGGATGTTGCCGTAGGCCAGCACGAACCGGCCCGGCACGGCCTGCAGCGCCTCGACCGCCGCGTCACCGTGGTCGGGGGTCTGCAGCCCGTGCGACCAGTCCACCGTGGTGGTCACCCCGGACTCGAGCGACTCCCAGGCCGACATCAGGTTACCGATGTAGATGTCCTCGGGGCGGAAGTGCTTGCCGTGCTCCAGGTAGTACCAGACGAAATACTGGGTCAGCGTCCAGTCCGCGCCGTAGGCGCGCATGGCCGTCTGCCACATGTGCCGGTGGGTGTCGATCATCCCGGGCATCACGATGCCGCCGCGCGCGTCGACCTCCAGCGCGGCCTCGGGCGCATCCAGGTGCGGGCCGACCGCGGCGATCGTGTCCCCCTGGACCAGCACGTCCGCGTCGGTCAGGACCGTGTGCGCGTCGTCCATGGTCAGGACCGTGCCGCCGCGGAGCACGACCGGGCGGCGGGCCGAGGCAGACGCTGTCTCCGCGTCAGGATTCGTCATCATTGACCTCCACAACGGACTCGTGTCCGCTCTACGAACGATGCCGGGTGATGGTGTCACTGTCCGCCATGGCTGATCGGGCTGTCAAGGCATTCCCGGCCCAGAACCGTTCGGCATAGATGGCCGCTTGACAGCGGGTAGACCTGGGGAAAAGCTAGTGCTCCGCTCTTTGTGGACGTCTGTCCGCATGACGGACGGTGCGATGGTGAGAGGATGGCGGGATGCCAGCAGAGATACGGCCAGCACAGATACGAGCGGAAGTAGACCCGGACGCGCGCGGGCCGCTGGCCGGGCTGCTGGTGGCCGACTTCTCCCGCATCCTGGCCGGGCCGTACTCGACCATGCTGCTGGCCGACCTGGGCGCCGAGGTGGTCAAGGTCGAGGGCCCGGGCGGCGACGACACCCGCACCTGGCAGCCTCCGGTCCGGGACGGCATCTCCACCTATTACCTCGGCGTCAACCGGAACAAGCGGTCGATCGCGCTCAACCTGCGCGACCCGGAGGACCAGGGGCTGGCGCACGAGCTGGCCCGGCGCGCCGACGTGTTCGTCGAGAACTTCAAGCCGGGCGGGCTGGCCCGGTTCGGCCTGGACTACGAGGCCGTCTCGGCCGCTAATCCGGCGATCGTCTACGCCTCGATCAGCGGCTTCGGCAGCGGTCCCGGCGGAGCATCACTGCCGGGCTATGACCTGATCGTTCAGGCCATTTCCGGGTTGATGAGTGTGACCGGAGATCCGGCCGGGGAACCGTACCGCGCCGGGGTGGCCGCGTTCGATGTGATGGCCGGGCTGCACGCGACCATCGGGATCCTGGCCGCCCTGCACCACCGGACCGAAACCGGCCGCGGGCAGCACGTGGAGATCAGCCTGCTGGCCTCG
Organism: Streptosporangiaceae bacterium; assembly: GCA_049284535.1. Lineage (GTDB taxonomy): Bacteria > Actinomycetota > Actinomycetes > Streptosporangiales > Streptosporangiaceae > Palsa-504. The sequence continues at coordinate 15,054 of JBAPYC010000727.1, read as the reverse complement.
GCCATGTCCGGAATGGTCAACCAGACCAGCGCCTATGTGGCCGGCGGGGTGGTGCCGTTCCGGATGGGCAACAGCCACCCGAGCTTGTTCCCCTACGAGCCGATGCTCTGCTCCGATGGCGAGCTGATCATCACGGCCGGCAACGATGTGCAGTTCGGCAAGCTGGTGCAGATCCTCGGCGTGCCGGAGCTCGCCGCCGATCCGCGGTTCGCCCGCAACGAGGACCGGACCGCCAACCGCGATGAGCTCCGGCCGCTGCTGGTGGAGCGACTGGCGACCCGGACCAAGATGGAGTGGTTCAGGGACCTGATCTCGGCGGGCGTGCCGTGCGGGCCGATCAACACCATCGACCAGGGCGTGGCCTTCGCCGAGGAGGTCGGGCTGGATCCGGTCGTCAACGTGGGCCAGGGCGACGCCGCGGTGCCCTCGGTACGCAACCCGATCACCTTTTCCGCGACCCCACCGGAGTACCGGCTCCCGCCCCCCGCGCTGGACCAGCACGGCGAGGCGATCCGGCGATGGCTGGCTGGCCCCGGGGGGCCGCTCGATGACCCGAAGGAGAACGGCACGTGACCGACGGCCTTTCGTTCCCCACCTCGCTCGGCACCTCCTCCCGGGACCAGATCCGGCTGCTGGGCCAGGATCTGACCGCCGACCTGATGGGGAAGGTCAGCTTCGGCGAGCTGGCCTTCTGGCTGGTCGCGATGCGGCGCCCCACGCCGGCCGAGACCCGGGTGTTCGAGGCGGTGCTGGTGGCGCTGGCCGACCACGGGTTCACCCCGACCGCGATCGCCGCCCGCCTCACCTACCTGTCCGCCCCGGACTCGCTGCAGGGGGCGATGGCCGCCGGCCTGCTCGGCGGCGGCTCCCGGTTCCTCGGCGTCACCGAGGACTGCGGGCTTTACCTGCACGAGGTGCTGGAGCGCCACGGTGCCCTCGGGCCGGGCGGAGCGCCGCCGGCCGACGACGCGGGCTGGGACGTGCTGGCCCTGGAGGCGGTCACGCAGACCAAGGCGTCCGGCCGCTTCGTGCCCGGGCTCGGGCACCCCGTGCACAAGGTGACCGACCCGCGCACCCCGGTTCTGATCGGGATCGCCGAGGCCGAAGGGCTGCGCGGGCCGCACCTGCGGCTGTTCGAGGCGATCGGCCGGGTACACGAGCAGGTGCTGGGCCGCCGCCTCCCGCTGAACGGGGCCGGCGTCTGCGGGGCGGCCCTGGCCGACCTCGACCTGCCCGTGGAGCTGCTGCGCGGCTTCGCCCTGCTGGCCCGGGCGGCCGGGCTGCTCGGGCAGATCGCCGAGGAACGCCGGCGGCCGATCGGGATGGAGATCTACTCGGCCGTGGACCGCAACGCCGTCTACGTCGAGCCCGAATGAGCCGGGCCTGAAGGAAGGGAGCGCCGCATGGCCACCGTCGCCGCGGTCATCGCCTCGACGCATCATCCGTTCTACTACCGCGCGAGCACGTCGGCGGGTGCAGACCGGCCGCCGTTCGCCGATGAGTGGGTGGCCAAGATCGAGGCCTTCCGCCAGACCCTGACCCAGGCTGATCCGGACGTGCTGCTGATGGTCGGCAGCGACCACTTCCACCAGCTCTGGCTGGACAACATGCCGCAGTTCCTGGTGGGCAAGGCGCCGTTCTTCGACGCGAACTGGTACAACGAGGAGCGCGAGTTCGGCCTGCCGCGGATGCAGCTGGCGGGTCAGGAGGACCTGGCCGCCCACATCCTGCGCGCGGGCCTGGACAGCAACTTCGACCTGGCCTTCAGCAACGAACTGCGGATCGATCACAGCGTGACCTGCCCGATCATCACGCTGCGGCCGCAGGCGGACCTGCCGATCGTGCCGGTGTACACGAACATCTTCGCACCCCCGATGCCGCGGCCCGCGCGCTTCGTCGAGCTGGGCCGTGCGCTGCGGCGGATGGTCGAGGCGTGGCCGTCGGATCAGCGCGTGGCCATCATCGGCACGGGGCATCTGTCGCTGGAGCTGGGCGGCCCGCGGCAGTTCGGCCCGCACGGCCCCGATCCGGAATTCGACCGCAAGGCCGTCGAGTGGATCGCCAACGGCGACATCGACAGCTGCCTGGCCGAGGTGAGCCTGGACAGCCTGCACGCACCCGGGAACGCCACGCACGGTTTCATGGATTTCATGCTGATGATGGGCGCGGCCGGCGATGGCAACAAGGCCGACTACACCGACAGCCTGGACCTGTTCCACACCATGGAGGCGTACTTCACCTGGTACCCGAAGGGCACCCCGCCTGGCGAAGGAGCGGTGGCGTGAGCAAATACCTGCTGAACAAGTTCCTGTACACCGTGGACCGCGACGACGGCCTGGTCGAGCGGTACCGGTCCGACCCGGCCGGCACGGTGCAGTGGTGGGAGCAGGAGATGGCCAACACGCTGCTCAACTGCGTGGCGGCGGAGAAGTCGACCTGGCTGGCCTTCACCGCCGAAGAGCGGCGTGCGCTGCGCGAGCACGACCACGTCGGGCTGTTCACCCTCGGTGCCCACCCGTTCCTGACGCTGACGCTGTTCATCGCCATGTTCGAGCGGGACCACGGGCCGCTGGAGTACCAGCTGGCCTACGCGCGGGCGATGAGCCACATCCAGATGCCCTATCCCGATATCGCGACCTAGCCCGGCGGGACGCGGTGAAATGTCGGCGGCCGGCCTTACGCTGCGGCCATGGCGTACTTCGCGGTGCGGCTGGTGCACGGTCCGGGCTGGGATCCCGGGCGCGGGATCCGGGATCAGGACGGCTGGACCGAGCACGCGGCATTCATGGACGGGCTGGTCGAGGATGGTTTCGTCATCCTCGGCGGCCCGGTCGGCGAGGGCAGGGAGACACTGCACGTGGTGGAGGCGGCAGATCGCGGCGAGGTCCTGGCTCGCTGGGCCCGCGATCCGTGGGCGGCGGCCGGCCTGCTCGAAGTCGGCACGATCGAGTCCTGGCAGCTGTGGCTCGACGGCCGGGCGCGACGGTAACCCTGCTCGTTGCGGGACACCTTGCTCATTGGTGGACACTGGGCGGATGAACGCGGGCTACGAACCTGGCGTGTGGACGTCGATGTACGCCGCTGTCGCCGCGGCCGCGGCGGCCTTCGCGGGCTTGCTGTTCGTGGCGCTGACCGTGAACCTTGAGCGGATCCTGCCCGACGCCGCCCACGTCGCCCGCGCGCGGGAGGCGCTGGCGGGCCTGCTGTCGCTGCTCGTGCTCGGTCTGCTGGTCCTGATCCCGGACCAGGGCCGGGACGCGCTCGGCATCGAGCTGCTGTGCGCCGCCGTCGTCCTGGTGGTCATCAGCATCCCGCTTCAGCGGCAGACGATCCGGCGCCTGCCGCCCGGCCGCCGGGCCTCCTGGGCTGTGCGGATGCTGCCCGTCAACCTGGCCACGATCGCGATCGCCGTGGCGGGCGCCTCGCTGCTCGCGGACGCCGGCGGCGGCCTGTACTGGCTGGTGGGGACCGTGGTGGTGTACATCCTGCGGTCCGCCTTTGATTCCTGGTCCCTCGTCGTCGAGGCGACCGACGTCCCGCGCCGCTGAGCTCAGCCGAAGATGCCGCCGTGCGGGGCGCCGATATGGAGGCGTGTGACCGCACGACCTTCCACTGGCCATCTTCCCGGGCCAGCACGCCGCCCGCCGGCACCGATCCGGCTGGCCGCCGACGTGCGACGTCCTGGTGACCCGCCTGGCGGCCAGGGCAACGCCGACGATCTGGCTGGCGGACCAGCCCGAGATCCAGGCCGTGGGGCCGAGCATGGTCATGCCGCCGGGCTGGCCGAGGCTGATCTCATCCATTTCTCCCGCATCCTCTGATGGCGGCCGCCGGAGCAAGCACGGGACATCAGGAACACGCAGATGCCCGGACACCGTCCTGGGCCCGTTTGCGTCCCAGGTTGCGGCCGCTCACCTGCCAGGGTGCTCAGGCCCGCGCGGCCTCGGCCATCCGACATTCTGCGGATGCCCCGGCGGCCGCGGCCGGAGTAGCACTGACCTGGCCCTAGTGGGGCAGCGCATTTGGCTGGGGTAGGCCGGGAGAACCCGCGGAGCGCGCGAGTCGGATCTTATGGTGCCGATTCCTGCCCTTGTCCCCGGCGAGCAGGTCAAGCGCCCGGGGTCCGCCGCTCGGGCTGGAGCGCTTGGGTCAGCGAGTCCAGCAGTAGGTGGCCGGCCCGGAAGTAGCTTGCGGTGGCCCGGACACGCCGGCAGGGGATGAGTTCGAGCGCGGTGCGTGACGACGGGGACCAGGAATCGACGTGCAGCCTCATGCGCAACAGCGGGTGCAACGGTCCGCGGGCCAGCCGAACCTCGACCAGGCATGTACCCGAGCCGCGATCGTGCTCGACCGGCCCGCGCAACTGGCTATGGCCGGCCTGCAGCCCGCCGCATTCCTCACGCTGCCAGCTCTCAAGTGCGGCCACGCACGCTTCGAATGGGATATCAATGATCCGCCGGAACGACAGCCAGCCCGGGCCAGAGCCTATGCCGGTCTCTGCGCTCATGCTGTCCGGCGGCGGGGCGCCCTCAGTATGAGCGGCGCGACCCGCACGGTCGCGGTGTCCGCCAGAGCGTGCCGGAGCGGTCGATCCCGCCGAATCAGGAAGGTGCGGGCGACGACCCCGAGCCGGTGTGCCTAGGTTGTCGGCTGGCCGACCCGTGGTGGTGCCGGCGGCGGTCAGTACAGGCTTGCTGAGTGCGGTCATGATGTCCTCTTACGTCCGTCGGCGGCCTACGCGTAGAAGTAGGGGTCGAGTACGCGAACCTGGGTGATCTCGTCGACTGGTAGCTCGTTGCGGATGGCGGTCTTGCGGATCGCCTCGGGAGTGGGCGCGTCGTAGACGCAGAACGTGCGGGTCTTGTCCTCGCTCACGAACGAGCTGATCCAGGTGACGCCCTCCTGGGCGTTCTGCTCGATCACCTCACGGCAGAGATCGGCGCCATTCCTATCGACGGGGATGTGGAAGCCCTCCGGGAAGGTGCGCTGCACGACGTAACGCGGCATGCCATTCCTCCTGGTCTGCTGGCTGTAGGCTTGCCAGCCAACCTACGGGCACGCGGAGCGCCCCCGCGTCGGGGGAATGCCCTATGTAAGGATCGGCGGCTACCTATCTTGGGCTCGTGAGCCCAAGCCGCACAGCTTCGGCGCTCGCCTCGCCGCGAGTGCGTACGTCGAGCTTTCGGAGGATCGCCGAGACGTGATGATCGACCGTCTTCGGGGACAGGAAAAGCCGCTCGGCGACATCAGTGTTGCGCAGACCTTCCGCTATGAGCGCGAGCACCTCTATCTCGCGCGCGGTCAGGTTTGCGGGATTGTGCTGGGTCACTCGGCGGGGCCCGCGAGGCACGCCCCGGACGCCGCGTTCGTGCAGTCGGCGAGTGACGATGCCAACCGCGGGCTGCGCGCCCAGCCGTTGAAGCTCAGTCAGGGCGCGGCGCAGGCCGGCCTCGTCATCACTGCTCGCGAGTGCGAGCGCAGACTCATATGGACAGCCGATGGTAGCCCACGACTCGGCTGCCCGCGCCCACTTCCCGGCCATCTCCAGCGCGTACGGATCGCCGTGCGTCACGGGGACTTCGGTCTCCAAACCTGCGCGCCACCGCCAGTACATCAAACCGGTCGTATACGCGGAGTTCTTGGATCGTGAGAACTCGAAGGCGGTGTCTGTGGCCGCGGCTGCGGCGTCGTTTCGGCCTTCCAGCCAGGCTGCCTCGGCGCGGGCGATCGCGACCGGCGCGATCCACTGGAGCTCCCGCCGTGGCTGGGCGATCTGCAAGGCCTCGTCGAGCGGAGTCCAGGGATCGGGGTCGCCACGCCGGGCGCGCACCAGTCCGAGCGCTACCAGGGCATGGATGCGCGCGAACGGACAGGGCTCGCCGAGGCAGATCTCCGCGAGCTGGGCGGCCTCGTCCCAGCGACCCGCAGCCAGCCGTAGGTTGGCCTGCCAGCTGAGCAGGTAGTAGCGATACACGTCAAAGTCGATTCCCTCGCAGTACGCGAGTCCGGCGCTAATGTGACGCTCGGCGACGTCGTACAGGCGAAAGCGGGCGGCGGTGCGCGCGATCACCACGCGGGTGACCGCCGCATCCTCTTCGAGCCCGGCGGCCTCGTACAGATCGATGCATCGTTCCAGCTTTTCCAGGCTGCCGGGTTCCATCGTAAAGAACTCGGCCCAGCCAACCGTCCGGTGCGCATCGGTCGCGGCCCGGTTGTCGCCTATACGAGCGGCAAGTTCCGCTGCGCGTGCGGCCCACACAGCCGCACCCTGCGGATCCTCATCCGCGATCAGCAGCTGCGCAACCTGGCAGTAAGCGGCCACCAGCCGCCAAGTCGGGCGGAGTGGCTCAAGGACCGCTACCGCCCGCAGCGCGATCTCCTGCGCTTCGGCAAGCACCCCCATCTGCCAGACCAGCTGCGAAAGCCACCGCAGCGCGTTCCCCTCACGGAGCTGGTCACCGAGCTCGACATAGCAATCAAGCGCGCGGCGCATGGCCTCGGCTGCGGCTTCGAACTGGGTCGTCAAAAAGCACTCGGCCGCACGACCTTCGTACAGCCTGGCGCGCAACGAAATTGGGACCGCCGCGACGGCCCCCAACGCACGAGCATACAGGTAGGCAGCCTCACGGTGAGCGCCTAGCTTCGATGCCTGCGCCGCGGCGGCGGGCGCGAACCGCAGCACCGCGTCGTCATCCTCGGCCGCGTCTGCGTGGTGGGCGAGACGAGCAAGATCAGGTACGCCTGCTGGCGGTGCCGCCAGCGCGACGAGGACCGCACGATGCAGGCGGACCTTGCCGGGCTGGTCAATCGCTGACTCAAGCGCCTGGCGGGCTAGCTCGTGCCGGAACGAGACAGACCCCGATTGGACTGTCAGCATTCCTCCCGCCAGACACTCCTCCAGGCGCCCGCTGGCATCCTTTATCAGTGTGTCCAATAGCCACAGCTCAGTTTGCGACGGCGCGATCGCGACCGCCTCCAGCAGCTCACGGGCGGCAGGGCTCAGCCGCGCCGCACGTGCGAGCACCGCATCACGTACCGTCGGCGGGACGTCGAGATCACTGGCCCGTAGTACCTCGGTCACGAAGAATGGGTTACCGCGGGTTTTGCCATACAGCTCCGTGGGGCTCGCCCCATGCCGCGCGGCCAGACTCATGACAGCCTGCAACGAGAGCGGCTGCAGACGGACCCGGGCGATCGCCTGGCCCGCGCCGATCTCGCCGACCACGATCCGCAGCGGATGCCAGCGATCAAGCTCATCGCAGTAGGTCACGATCACTGCGGCTCGGACGCCCTCCAAACGGCTGGCAAGCAGTCTGAGCACATCAAGTGTCGCTTCATCCGCCCACTGCGCATCATCGATCACCACGATCGCCGGCGGCCCTCGCCCGACCTCGCGCCGCAACGCCATCGTCACATCATGCGGCATCGCTCCTGCCTGAACCAGCTCAGCCAGCTCGCCGCCGGCAACCTCGGCGATGTCGAGCAGCGGCCCGAGCGGGCGCGGCGTGAACAGCGGATCGCAGACACCCCAGAGCACCCGCGCCCCACCCCGATGAGCGTCACAAAACGCTCGCACCAGTGCTGTCTTGCCAGTACCCGCCTCACCGGAGACAAGCACCAGCGATCCCTGGCCGTCACGCGCCTTCGCTAGCGACCTCTCCAGCGCGGCCAGCTCGCCTGTCCGCTCCAGCAGGCCGTTGTCCCTGTCCGCCGCCGAAAGCGTCACATTGTCGACCTCTGGTATGGGGAGTGATCCGTTTCATGATGAACCCTGGCGGTGAAGGCCCGCAAGATCGCCGACCCCAGGGCCCAGGCCAACGAATCCGCTGCTAAGCAACTTCTCCGTGCCTACAGTCGCTGTTCCGGCCGACGTCCTGGGCTGGTGTGCGGCTTACAGTTCCTAATCCAGTAGGTGCTCGATGAGCAAGGGCACCGCAGCGGTGGACCTAGCGCTGGCTGGGTCATCTCCGCCCGCCCGCTCATCCTGCGCTGGTCAGCGAGACCGATTACATCGCAGCCCGAACGACGGCGCGCCCCGCGGCGCGCTGCGCGCCGGTACCTGCTGGTCGGGCTGCTGCACTGCGGGAGGCGCGGGCGGCACGTGAATTCGCGCGCCGTTGGCAAACGGCGGTTCGCGTTTACCTGCCGATGTGCGTGTTCGTTACCGAGGTGAACTGGCAGATCAGGGCCGCGGTGAGCAAGACGAGGCCGAGCGCGATTTCGTTGAAGCGGCGCAGCTCGCGGCCACTCGCAGCGAACAGGAACATAACCATTGCCGCGCCGGTCAGGATGAGGGCCAGGGCGTCCATGCGAGCTCCTAGGGTCAGCCCCAGAGGTCTGGGCGGTAGCGTGCGGTCATTTCCAGCTCGTGGAGGTAAGCCTCTGCGCGCTCGTGCGGCAGTGGCGCCTGTGCGGCGATGACGTCGGTGAAGGCGGCACGAACGGCGTCGCGCACTGCCTGCGAGCCGCAGACGTAGACGTAGCCGCCAGCGGCGAGCAGACGCCAGACGAGCGCGCCCTTCTCTCGGATCCGGTCCTGTACGTAGTCGCGGTGACCCGGCCGCTCACGCGACACCGCCAGGTGCACATGATTGAGCACTTCTTCGGCAGCAAACTGCCCGATCTCATCGCGGTAGATGTAATCGAGGCTGGTTGAGCGAATTCCGTTGAATAGCGCCGCCTCCGCCAGCGAAATACCCGCGTGCTTCATCGCCAGCCGCTCCCAGAGGAACGCCCGCATCGGGGCGAAGCCGGTGCCTGCGGAGACGAAGATCATCGGCTTCGTCGCGTCCTCCTGCAGGTGGAACCCGTCCGCGCTGTCGAGAAACAGGTTCAGGCGGTCGCCTTCCCGAAGCGTGTGAATGTAGTGTGAGCCCATCCCGCAGAAATCACGGTCGGGCATGCCTGGCACGGGCCGGGCCTCGAGGCAGACGGTCAGGTGGGCCACATTGTCGCCGTGGATCCGCGGGCTCGAGCTCAACGAGTAGTACCGCGGCCGGAGCGGTTGCGCCACCCCCAGGAACTGAAAGATGTTCAGCGAGCAGGACGGGAACTCATCCAGCAGCCGGACCACGTCGTAGCCGCCCTCGTCGATCGCCTCGCGCAGTGGTGAACTGGGGCCGTCCGGCGCCTGCAAGACGTCCCTGATGTCCACCAGCCTCGATCGCTCCGCGCGGTCGGTCACCGTCTCGAGCAGGAGGTCGAGGAGCGGGACCGTCGGCCTGCCAGTGATGTCGATGAGGTTGGTAAGCACGTTGCGGACTTGGAGAACGACACCTTTCGGCACGGCACGAACGTTCATCGTCTTCGGCGCCTTGAAAAGGCCATCGAGCGCAGTGCCGAGGTGCCGCGCGAGCCGCTCAACCCGCTCCTCGTCGTTTTTCGGGCAGACGCCGAGGTGGTCGCCAGCCCGGTACGTTACGCCGGGCGGCAGGCTGACGTCCAGGTGCCGCGTGCGCTTCGGCGACGCGGCCACCTGAAGCTCGCGGCACAGTAGGACACGGGCCTCAACCGTGTCCTGCCCGACCGCGTTCGTGAGGATCGTCGGAACGAGCATCACCTGCGACTGGCTGTGGCCTCGATCGGTTGATCCCGGCGACCCGGCGCCGATCGACGTGTCCGAGCTCGGTGATCCTGGCGGCCTGAGAGGGATGATCGGGGGGATGCTCATCGACCGAGCAATTGGCTGTGTCGCGACGCCGTCAACGTCGAGCGATCTACGCATGGCCGTGTTCGAGTCGGTGCTCGTCAGCGTGCCCGTGACCGCCTTTTCCGCGGCGACGCGCGCGGATGCGGCTGATGTCGGGCGCGCACCGGACAGCTCGAGGAGGACAGGCCAGACCCGGGTGTTCCAGTCCGCGTATCGGCGTTCCCACACGGGCGAGCCCACGTCGCCATATGCCAGTTCGGCGAGCGGAGTGGCGCCGAGCTCGGCGAGCTTCTTGTGCACGTACCGGGGGAACGCGAGGAACGCGTTCCACTGGCTGTTGCCGAGCCCCCAGACGAGGTAACAGCAGTTCCGCCACGTCTCCGCGCCCTGTTCGGTGCACTCGAGCCACGTCTTGAAGCCGGTCGCGTTCGAGGGCGGGTTGGACGTGTAGGTGGGGGTCATGATGACGAGCAGCCAGGGCTGCGTACGCGGCGGCGCCTCCACGAGCTCGTTGAGCGTCATCACGTCGCTCGTGTAGCCGTGGAAGTCGCTCCGTTCCGCGAAGCGCTCGGCTAGGTCCTTGGTCGCGCCGAAGTTGCTGCCGTACGCGATCACAAGATGGCGGTAGGCGCTCGCTCCTGGGATCTCGGTCGGTTCTCCCCACTCGCGCGCCACGGCGGGAGCGTGAGCATCCGGCCGATCGCGCAACGCGGCCGGCGCTCGCCTGGGCCTGACCGGCTCGCGCAGAAGACGGGTGACCGGAACCGCGGCCGGCTTCGTCGTCACGACCGCGTTCTTCGTCACTGTCGTACCTGGCGCTAGCCGCAGCCGGTAGCGCCGGTAGATCTCGAACAAGACGACACGGAGCATCATGAACGTGACCTCCTGCGCCATGCACTGCCGCCTCCCGATCGAGAATGGGATGAAGGCGTGCCGCGGCCGGCCGACAACCTTCTCCATCGCGAACTGCTCGGGATCGAACCTGTCCGGGTCCGAGCCCCAGTAGCGCGGGTCGCGCTGCGCCGCAAGCGTTCCGACGAGGATGATGTCGCCCTTCCGGATGCGATACCGGCCAAGCGTTCCGTCCTTGAGGCTGCGGCGGATCGTGACCGGCATGGGAGGGTAGATCCGCATCGCCTCCTTGATCACCTGTGTCGTGTATGTCAGCGCCATCAGGTCGGCGTACTGCAGGTCGTAGTCCGGGTCGCCGCCGGTGATCCCGTCGATCTCCGCGATCATGTTCTCCTCGACGTCCGGGTGCGTCGCGAGGACATAGGCGAGCCACGCTCCCGTGATCGACGGTCCGTTGAAGCCGTTCGAGAGGTGCATGAGGATCTGATCGCGGATGGTCTCGGCGTCGAGGAACTCGCCCGTCTCGGGATCCGGCGTGCTTACAAGGCGGCTGAGCAGATCCGTCTGCTGCCCGAGTGGGCACGCGTGCGCGCGGGCGCGCACGAGCGCGTCGGCCGTGCTGAACAGCTCCTCGTTTTGGCGGCGGTAGAGTTTCCTGCGCGCGCGTCGCGCGCGCCCCGCCAGGATCATGAAGTCGGGGCGAGGCTCGGCGACGCGCAGGATGCTCTCTTTCGTGCTCTGCGGAACGGCCGCTGCGAACGGGTGCGGGTCGCTGCTGCCGTCAAGAAGGCCGAAGTCATAGGCGCACGCACCGCGTCCTGAGACCTCGAGCGTGTAACGCTCCATCCATGCACGCGCGTCGAGTGGCTCGTCGTCTGGGATCGCAGACCAGGCAGCGACGAGCTTGCGCGCCTGTTCCTTCATCCGCTCTAGTTGTGTCCGCTGGTGAGACGGCGCATACCACGGCAGCATCACGCGGCGGATCCGCTCATAATGCTCGCCGTCGCCGATGACCGAGATGCCGGAGCCGCGGGAGTTGCTTAGCTGGGCGAAGAAGTTGATTTCCTCGACACGCTTACCGAACTGCTTCTCGTCTGCCGCCACTTCATCGAGCAGCTCGGGGGCCGAGACGACGACGAGTCGCCACTTCTTCGTCGGGATCCCAACCGCGTAGATGTGTCCGAACCGGCGGTAATAGTCGAGTTGCGTGTCGTTGTCATTCAGGATGTCAAAGTTGGCGAACCGCTCGCCCTTCGGCACAAGCCAGCGCACCGCATACGGGATCTCGAGCGTACCGTCGCCGGCACCGGGCGTTGCGGCAACCGGCAGCGGTGCCTCCTGGGTGTATATGCGGGTGCCGGTGAATTCCCGCAGTTCCTGTCCTGCCAGCCGGAACGCGGAGTCGCCGAGGCCGATGATGTCCCCATCGGACAGCAGCGCGGCCGTGACACGCTGCTCATTGACGAAGGTGCCGTTAGAGCTGTCCAGATCCACAATGCGATATGCGCCCGCCACGTTGCGCAGTTCGGCATGGTGGCCGGACACGCTGAGGTCAGACAGCACGATGTCGTTATCCGGTGCCCGACCGATACGCAACATCTTGGTGGCGAGCGGCCACACCACGCTCGGCACGCGGGTCGGCGGGACCGGCTCTGGCCGCAAGGTGATGGGCTGCCCTGATGAGGTGGCCACACTCACGGTACAGCTCAGGAACGGCCCATCAGCAGGATCGCTAAGCCGGAGCAGGCACTCCCCGTTGATCTCGAGCCAGTCCACCCGCTGGTCTCCGGCATAGGTGCCGTTTGTGCTGCCCTTGTCCGCCAGCACCCAACGGCCGTCTTCCGCCTGCAGCACGGCATGCTGAGAGGACACACGGGCATCGGTGATCACAATGTCGCACTCCGGATCGCGGCCGACCAGGTAGGAAGGGCCTGCTGGCAAGCTTCGGTCAGAATCCTGGGTCCGCACCACGAGCGGTGATGCGGACCCGCCTGACAGGACGTCTTTCACTTGTGACTTCTCTGCATCGGCGCTTGTTGTTTCTCGATTGCTGCAAGAACACCATCCCAGAGGAGAAGCCTCGCCTCCAGTGCGCTATTAATGGTTACGCTGCATTCCTTCCAGCGGCTATCGTCGTCGCCGCATAGATCTGCCAGCATCTGCATCGCCATGGGCGTATGCTCTTCGCTGTCTACCTGGATATGACGGGCCAGATAATCACAAAAGGTGTCGAGACTCGCCTCATTAGCGCGTACGGCCACAACCTGGTCGAACATATCAGGGATGAGGTCCTCGCGCCCGAAGGCGAATGCCGCCGCCTTGCAGTGCACCGGTGCGTTCTCTATAAAGTCCCAGGTCGCTCTTACGAATTCGGCCGACGGCTCAGGCGCGGCGGCCGATTCGAGTGACGAAGGGACGGACCGGCCATCTCTCAGAAGGGATATGAAAGCATCGATGGCCGCGGTACTCGCACCCGATTCGGTCATGCCGCGCAGGTACAGCTCGAAGTGACTGATGAAACCGCGGTCCAGCTCATCACTTTCTTCTACCAGCACAATGTCGTTGACAAGGCGGCGGCTGCCGGTAACGCCGGTGGGTACCCATGGAACATTTACACAGGTGAGTTCCCGCTGCAAGGACTTGAGCAGCGACATGAAATCCCATACGGCGAACACGTGATGCTCCATGAACGTGTTGATTGCCCTCATTGTGCTCAGCTGCTTGTACATAGGATGGGTAACGACTCTGACCCGGACGGGCTCAATCTCCTTGGTCAGCCAGTCGATGCGTGTATGAGTTTTGCTCCAGTTGTAGCGTGACATTATCCTGTCCTTTCTCACTGGCTCGCTCACAGCGAGTGTTACAGTGCGCAGCGTGAATGAACTGCGTTAGAGGCTTGTTAAACGCGTGCACGCGTAGGAAGGTGATTAGCTCACTGGAAGGGGATAGAGGTTAAGCGACACACGGTGGCACGAGCTTTATGTGGTGCCCTCTCCCTGGTAAACCGATCTTCCCGCGGCAGATATGCAGGCTGACACCAAAGCGACCATGCCCGAATTCATCATCCATCGTCCTGCCCCCATCAGTCGATCTGAACTATCCCCTCAGAGGGAGCCACGCAGCCATCTGATACATCCGACCGGCTACGTTCCCCTGCTGTCACCATACGAGGCCCACCGCCATGCGGGATCGGGCCTCATTCCCCATATTTGCGGCGGCGGTCCCCATTTTTGGCCCGCGTCAGCACCGGCCCGCTGGAGCACACCGCCGCCTGGACTTCTCGGACGCCCAGGCGCTCCCTGAGCGGTGCGTTGTGATGCCGCTGCTGCGCCAGAGGCAGCACCTGACATGAGGCAACGACACGGACGAAGACTCTCCCGCAGCGCCCACTGGCCGGGTGACCGCTCAGGCTCTGCTGGTCACTGACCTGGTGACCCGCGCCAGAACCGGCGACAGGCAGGCATGGAACGCGCTTGTCGAGCGGTATGCCCCGCTGATCTGGTCGATCTGCTGCAGGTACCGGCTCGGCCGCGCCGACGCCGAGGAAGTCGGCCAGAATGTCTGGCTGCGGCTGGTGGAGCAGGTGGACGAGATCCGCGATCCGGCCGCGTTGCCCGGGTGGCTCGCCACCACTACCCGGCGGGAGTGCGGTCGCGTCCTGCATCGAGCGCATCGGCTGCACACGTCGTCTACGCATGTGACACCGAGAACATCCCGGACGAGCAGGCCGGCCTGGCCGCCACTGAAATCGGCCAGCAACGCGACCAGCACGGTGAGCACGACCGAGAACAGCGCATAGCTGGCGGGAAAGAGCGCATATCCTGCGCAGGCCAGAAGCGCGAGTAGGACCACGATCGTGCCGTGGGCGGGCGAGAACACCGTGACGATACCCCCGGCGATGATGACCCCGGCCATCGTTCCCGCGGCCCGTGCGATCCCGCGCGTCATCGTGTTGCCGTAGTCGGGCTTGAGCACGAACAGGACCGTGACCGGGACCCAGTAGCCCGAACCCAGCGACAGGCCCCGGTACAACACTCCCGCGGCTATCAGCGCCACCGACAGCCGCACCGCGTGGCGAAACACGCTGGAGCGCAAGGTGAGCTCGGCCCGCAACGCGCCAAGGGGATTCGGACGCGGCGCCGGCCCAGGTGCCCCGGCGTGGCTTTCCTGGACAGCGGCCAGGATCCACGTCACCAGGGTGGCCGCAGTCCGGCGCGCGGCGGGATCGTCGATGGTCCCCGCGCTGTGGGTCAGATCAGCCAGTGAGGATGCCGCATCGCCACCCGCTGCGATGGCATCTAGGGTGCTGGCTGCCGCGCCCAGAATCTCCGCGGCGCCGGGAGCATCCGAGCGGGACAGCGCCACCAGTTCCAGCCGGATCCATTCGCCCTGTTCGACCAGCGCGCGCAACGTCCCGCGCTCGCCCGCCAGAGCGGGGCCCTCGCCGACCGTCTCAGCAGCCGCCGCGAGCGCCGTGGTGGTTTCGGCAAACACCGCCGTGCCCGGCGCCCGCGCGCACGCCGCGAGCGCGCGGTACGCGTCCGCTACGGCCC
>JBAPYC010000726.1:0-4318 GCA_049284535.1 Streptosporangiaceae bacterium | reverse complement strand
TCCCGGGGCCGGCCCGGGCGGATACCCCCGAACGCGCCCCGCATTGTACGGCGGATAAAGCCCGGAATAAAGACAGCGTAAGGAACTAACTGTTTAGAACTTGCTGTGAGCCGGCCAAATACTTCATGCGAGTCATTGATCATTTCTTAACAGGTGAAAGAGGGCAAAGGGAACCACGGGATCCGGCGATACGTCAATAAAAATGGAAGGGTTTTAACAAGGGTTTTACCGGGGAACCCGTAACCGGGGAAGCGGCCAGGCGTTGAAACCGCCGGGGATGTGTCGAAGGGCTTTTACGCGTGTCGCCGGTGACCCGCCGTGCGGCAGGCCGGACGGAGGGAGAGACAGGCGTGACCGACATCCACCAGGTCGTACCGCCGGCACGGTCATCGGGCCGGCGGTTCCGCGCCTATTCGGCGAAACACCTGGACGCGCTCGTACAGCGGGCAGGCCTGTCGCCGCAGGAGCGGCTGGCGGTCCGGGCGGTGGCTACCGTGCTGCCGTTCCGGACGAATTCTTATGTCGTGGAGAACCTCATCGACTGGGACGCCGCCCCGGACGATCCCATCTACCGGCTCGTCTTCCCGCAGGCCGACATGCTGCCCGCCGCCGACGTGCAGCGGCTGTCCCGCCTGATCAGCGAGGAGGCCCCCGAGGCGAGCGTGCGCGCGGCCGCGCACGAGATCCGGATGCGGCTGAACCCGCACCCGGCCGGGCAGATGCTGCTTAACGCGCCGACCCTGGGCGGCACGCCGCTGCCCGGCCTGCAGCACAAGTACCCCGAAACCGTGCTGTTCTTCCCGCGCCAGGGCCAGACCTGCCACGCCTACTGCAGCTACTGCTTCCGGTGGGCCCAGTTCGTGGACGAGCCCGGGCTCAAGATGGCCACCGACGACGTCGGCACGCTTGTCGCCTACCTGCGCCAGCACCCCGAGGTAACTAGCGTCCTGATCACCGGCGGCGATCCCATGATCATGGGCGAGGCCGTGCTCCGCCGGTACATCGAGCCGCTCATCGACCCGGCCAGCGGCCTGGACCACCTGGAGTCCATCCGGATCGGCACCAAGTCGCTGTCCTACTGGCCGCAGCGGTTCGTCACCGACCCGGACGCCGACGACACCCTGACGCTGTTCAGCGACGTGATCGCGTCCGGCCGGACGCTCGCGCTGATGGCGCACTTCACCCACCCGCGCGAGCTCGAGCCGCCGATCCTGGCCGGCGCGGTCCGCCGGATTACCGGCACCGGAGCCGTGATCCGCACCCAGGCCCCGCTGATCAGGTCGATCAACGACTGCCCGGCGGCATGGCAGAGCATGTGGCGGACGCAGGTCCGGATGGGCATGGTGCCGTACTACATGTTCGTGGAGCGGGACACCGGCCCGCGGGACTACTTCGCCGTGCCGCTGGCCCGGGCCTGGGAGATCTTCCGTGATGCCTACCAGGGCGTGTCCGGCCTGTGCCGGACGGTCCGCGGCCCGTCGATGTCCGCTACCCCGGGCAAGGTGGGCGTGGACGGCGTGACCGAGGTGGCCGGGGTCAAGGTCTTTGTGCTGCGCATGATCCAGGCCCGCAACCCGCGCCTGGTAGGAACGCCGTTCTTCGCCAAGTACGACC
Organism: Streptosporangiaceae bacterium; assembly: GCA_049284535.1. Taxonomy (GTDB): domain Bacteria; phylum Actinomycetota; class Actinomycetes; order Streptosporangiales; family Streptosporangiaceae; genus Palsa-504. The sequence goes on along the minus strand of JBAPYC010000726.1, from coordinate 2,704 downwards.
CGGCCGCCAGCTGGCTCACCGACCTGGAACCGGTCTTCGCCGACCGGTTCCCGTTCGAGCCGTCGCCCTACGACACCGTGCCGGACGCGCTGCCCGGGCTCTGGCCGGACGAGCCCGGTGAGCTGATGGTCCCGGCCATCTGACCGGAGGCAGCACCCTTCTCCGGACTGCCCTGGCCGGCCGGCCGGTTCTTGATGGCCAGGCAGCTGACCGCGGCCAGGGCGACCACGGCGATAGGCATGACCATGGTCCAGCGCATGGCGAGCACGTAACCCTGGCTGAACACGTCGGCGGCCAGCCGCTGCAGCTGCGCGGCGAGCGCGGCGGGCAGGCCTTTAGTGCTGGCCGCCCCGCTCCCCGACCCGCCGCCGGTGAGCAGGCCGCTGGCCGCCGCCTGCCGGAACCCGCTGACGAACGGCGCCCGGTACTGAGCTGGCAGCGCGGCCGAGCGGATGGTGGCCTGGCTGGTCAGCGAGGAGGCCAGCCGGTTCTGCAGCAGCGCACCGACGGCTGCGGTGCCGATGACCGAGCCGACCTGGCGGACCGTGTTGAGCATGCCCGAGGCGGCCCCGGCCATCCGCGGATCCACCTCGCGCATGGCCACCGTGGTCAGCGGCGCGAACGTGCCGCCCATGCCCAGCCCGGCCACGATCAGCGGCGCCAGGAAGTCCTGCCAGGACGAGTGCGTGTTGGCGATCAGGACGACCCAGCCCATCCCGATGGCGAACAGGGAGAGCCCGGCCACCAGGATCCACTTGCCGCCGGTCTTGTCGGTCAGCCGTCCCAGGAACGGCGCCATGAAGATCATCACCAGCGAGGCCGGCGCCATCGTCAGGCCCGCCTTGAGCGCGGAGAAGCCCAGCGCGGACTGAAAGTAGATGGTGAGCGGCAGGAAGATGCCCAGCATCCCGATGGACAGGGTGAACGAGACCCAGTTCATCAGCGCGAAGTTCCGGCCCCGGAACAGCGCGAACGGCACCAGCGGCTCGCGGTCCTGGCGCATCCGCTCCACCACGAAGAACGCGGCCAGCAGGACCACGCCGGCCCCGATGATCAGCGGGATGGAGATGAACGAGGTGACCGTGCCCCAGTTGTAGCGCTGGCCTTCGACCAGGCCGTAGCAGATGGCCAGCAGGGCCAGGCTGGCCAGCACCACGCCGAGCACGTCGAACCGGTGCCGGCGGCCCGGCTGCACCCCGGGGACGATGACGAAGGTCACGGCCAGCACCGCGATCCCGATGGGCAGATTGACGAAGAAGATCCACCGCCAGTCGAACGCGGTCACCAGCAGGCCGCCCAGGGTGGGGCCGGCCACCGTGGCCAGGCCCGCCACCGCGCCCCACACCCCGAACGCCGCCCCGCGCCGCTCCGCCGGGAAGACTATGGTCACGATGGCGAGCGTCTGCGGCATCAGCATGGCCGCTCCGAGCCCCTGGACGGCCCGGAAAGCGATGAGCCAGCCCGCCCCGGGCGCGAACCCGCAGGCCGCCGACGCGGCGGTGAACACCGCGATGCCCAGCACGAACATGGTGCGCGGCCCGATCAGGTCGCCGAGCCGCCCGGCCGTGATGACCAGCACCGCGAGCACCAGCGCGTAGGCGTTGAGCACCCACAGGATGTCGTCCAGGGACGCGTGCAGGTTGTCGATCATGTTCGGGATCGCGATGTTCACGATCGTGAGATCGAGCAGCGTCATGAAGAAGCCGAGCGACACCACGACCAGCACCGCCCAAGGGTTCCCGCGCAGCTTGGTCATGATCTGAAGATTAACTGAACGAGTGGCGGTAACGCCCTCCCAAACCCCCCGGGCTGCCCGCGGCCAGAGCGCCGTCTCTACCTCGCCGTCGTTACCTCTGGGTAGCCCAGCCCGGAGATGGCTCCGGCGTGGCTAGTAAGCTCCGGGCCATGGACTTGAACGGTACTGCGGCAATTGTTTCTGGTGGTGCGAGCGGCCTGGGCGAGGCCACGTCCCGTGTGCTCGCGGCGGCGGGAGCCGTCGTGATCGTGGCCGACCTGAACGACGAAGGCGGCAAGCGGGTCGCGGACGACATCGGCGGCGTGTTCGCCCGCACCGACGTGACCGACGAGGCCTCGGTGCAGGCTGCGGTCGAGGTGGCTGTGGATACCGGCGTGCCGCTGCGCTCCGCGATCAGCTGCGCCGGCATCGGCTGGGCCGCGCGCACCGTCGGGCGCGACGGCAGCCCGCACGATCTAGGCGCCTACACCCGGGTCATCACCATCAACCTGATCGGCACGTTCAACGTGATGCGCATCGCCGCCGCGGCCATGGCCCGGACCGAGGCCGCCGACGAGGACGGCCTCCACGGCGTGGTCATCAACACCTCCTCGGTGGCCGGGATCGAGGGCCAGACGGGCCAGATCGCCTACTCCGCGTCCAAGGGCGGCATCATCGGCATGACCCTGCCGGCCGCGCGGGACCTGTCCGCGGTCGGGGTCCGGGTCAACACCATCTGCCCGGGCATCATCGACACGCCCATCTACGGCTTCTCCCCGAACGCCGAGGAGTTCAAGGCCAAGCTGGTGGCGCCGGTGGTGTTCCCCAAGCGGATGGGCCGGCCGGATGAATTCGCTCACCTGGTCCGGCTGCTGATCGAGAACGACTACATGAACGCCGAGGTCGTCCGCTTCGACGGCGGGATCAGGTTCCAGCCCAAGTAGGCTGGTCGGGGCACCATGCAGGTGC
>JBAPYC010000725.1:0-7342 GCA_049284535.1 Streptosporangiaceae bacterium | reverse complement strand
GTCACTGGCGGCGCGAGGATCGCCAGCGGAGTTGACGGCGGTGGTGTGCCGGCCGGGCGTGCGCCTGGCCTGGCTGGTGGCGGGCCGTTGCGGCAAGTCGCCGTACCGGCGGGTTTCCCGCTCGGCGACAGATTCCGGCAGCCACACCAGGACAGTCAGTCCTTCCGGGGTCCCGGCGCGCAGCCGGACCCGCACCCCGTGCCGCCCGGCCAGCCGCGACACCGCGAACAGCCCCATGTGCCGGGATACCGATGTGTCGATCGCGGGCGGATCATCCAGCCGCCGGTTCAGCTCCGCCAGCCGGGCCGCGGAGACGCCGACACCGCTGTCGCTGACCTGGATCAGCGTGCCTCCGCTGCCCAGTTCCTGGGCTGAGACCAGCACCTGGGAGTCCGTGGGGGAGAACACCGTGGCGTTCTCGATGAGCTCGGCGAGCAGGTGCGCCAGGTCGGACACCGCACCCCCGGAGATCATGATCCCGGGCTGGATGTTCAGCGCCACCTTGTTGTACTGCTCGATCTCCGATGTCGCGGCCCGGGCCACGTCGATGAGCGGGACCGGTTCGCTCCGTTTGCGTGCACCCTCGTGCCCAGCGAGCAGGAGGAGGTTCTCGGAGTTCCGGCGCATCCGGGTGACCAGGTGGTCCATCGTGAACAGGTTGGCCAGCCGGCCGGGGTCGTCCTCGCTCTGCTCCAGGGAGTCGATCAGCCGCGCGAGCCGCTCGAGCAGCGACTGGCTTCGCCGGGACAAGCTGACGAACATCGCGTTGAAGCTGTTGCGCAGCAGCGCCTCGTTCCCGGCGAGCCGCACCGCCTCCGCATGCACTTGGTCGAAGGCGCGGGCGACCTGACCGATCTCATCCGCGGACAGCACGTCGATCGGCGCCACCTCCAGGCTCGTTGCCGGGTCCAGGCCCTCGCCAAGCTGCCGGACCCGCTCCGGCAGCTCCACCGTCGCGATATCAAGTGCGCCTTCCCGCAGCCGGCGCAGCGGCAGGACCAGCGACCTGGCGACGGCGAATGTCGCGAGGAGCACGAGGATCAAGATCGCTGCCGTCAGGATCGCGGTGAACAGCGCGGACCGCTCCGCGCCCCGCTGCAGGACCTGGGCCCGCGCGACCAGGTTCCTGGCTACCCCCAGCTCGACAGTCTGCATTCTGTCGATCGTGTCGGACATCGCCGAGTACCACTGGCCAGGTGCGGCTTGTGGGCTGATGTTCAGCGCCCCATTGCCGATATCCAGACTGCCGGTGCTGACGACGTACTGCTCGATAGTCAATCCCTGCCTGACCATCGGCCCGGCTACGACACGATTGAAAGAGCGCTGTTCAGCAGGGGTGGCGGTCGCGCCGAACGCCGTCGCGTCGCCCCCCTGACCTGCCACCACGGTGTTCAGCTCCTGCTGCTCGGCGGTGCCGAATGACCTCTTGGTAAATGCGTTGAAGAGGATGGCGCGCTGCTGAGCGACCTGGTCCTTCTCCAGGGCGAGCGAGCTGAGCGTCTGGACGTCGTCGGTGAGGTCAGGATCACCGGTGCCCAGCGCGATCTGGCCGTTCAGGGCCATCATGGCGTTGATAGGGACTGTGTAATCAGCGATCACCAGCAGCGCGGACGTGTCGTTCTGGGCCGCGACACGCAGCTTCGGCAGGTTGGTGATCGCGGAGCGCACGGCGGCCGCTTTCGCCTGGACGTCCGTGGGGAAGGAGCCGCCGACATCGGCGGCCAGCGCCTGCACCCTGGTGGCCGCCGTGTCAGTCGCGTTGTACCAGCGCTGGAGGGCCGTGGGATCGCTGACAGGAACGCTCCCGCACGTCTCGTCACGTTCGTCTTCCAGCGCCTGCACCAGGCTGGTGATCTGCTGTCCGAGACTGGCGAGCTGCGACACCCGGCTGAACTGGGCTGCGCTGTCAGCTGCGGCCCCTACCCGCAGGCCACCGAAGACCAGGCCCATGACGAGCGTCAGCATGATCACGGCGAACAGCCGCCACGACACCGGCCAGTTCTGCAAGGACAAAGCCCGCACACGCGCAGGGCTGACGGCCGTCGTTGTCTTCGCGCCGCTGTCTATATCGCTGACGCGAGGTGTTGTGCTGGTGCCCTCGTGGTTGCCCATAGTTCATATCCCCGCGGCTATCCGCTGTTTCGCGTCCTTTTGACCATCAGCAGTAGGCATGCAGCCAGGAACCGCCGAACGACCAGCGGCCTCCAGCGCGGTCACCATGCGTTGGCGTAACTGTGCTGGCGTAACTGTAAAGCGCCGATGTCCGGAAAACCCGAAATATGGCTGATCTGGCGTGCGATTTTAACGAATAGCCGGTCCCGGGCCGGCCCTGAAGGCGGCGACGCGATTCGCGCTGCTAGGCCCGGGGAGTTCGCCCGAGGAAGGCAGCGAGCTGGTCGCTGGGGCCGGCCGCTGCTGGCATGGTGACCGGCGCCGCGAATAGGGGGTGCCGGCCGCCGCGGGGGACCAGCACCGGGGCCATCGCCAGCAGGCCGGTGGCCAGAGCGCGCGGGATCGGCTGGCGCTGCCCGCACGCCCGGGATATATCCCACCCGTGGACGGCGACCTCGAGGGCGGCTGCGGCCGCCATGACGCTGGCCGCCAGCGGGCAGCCGGCGATCTCGATGGCCTGACGCTGGTGGCCGGGGCTGGTCCAGGCGTCAAGCAACTGGCAGGCACGATCGCCGAAGGCCCGGGCGGGGTCAGCCAGCAGGTCCTCATCCTCGGTGGCCGGATCGAGGCCAATGCGTCCGGTTTCGATGCCCTGGCAGAGCGCGGCCAGGGATTCGCTGGCGTGGCGTAGCAGCATCCGCAGGTCCCATTCCTGGCACGGCGTCGCGCGCGACAGGTGCACCGGCGTGACGGTCGCCGCGACGCCGAGCGCATAGCTGATCGACGGTTCAAGCAGCCGGGCGGTCTGGTCCGGCCACGCAGCCGGGGCTGGCCGGGTCATCGGCCCGGTACCAGGGCCGCGGCAGCGGGGACGGCTGGCGGCAGGCCGAAGGTCGCGAATAGGCCCGGGTCGTTGAACGAGGTGACCCTGGTGATCCGTGATGCGGCGATGACGGGCACGCATATCGAGTGTGCGCGGTAGGTGCCGTCCCGGCCGCGCCGGTAGGCCGCCAGGGCGGGCTGGCCGTTGGCGCCCACCGGGATCATCTGGAAGCGGCCGGGTTCAAGCAGGACCCAGGACCGCAGGAAGCGCCCGATCAGCTCACGGCCGCGGAACCAGGTCGGCTGAGGCGGCATCTCGAACACGGCGTCATCGCGCAGCAGCTGCATGACCGCCGTGATGTCGGCGTTCTGGAACGCCGCGGCGTACCTGTCGAGCAGGGCGCGGCCGGCCGGGTCGGCGGGCTCGTGCATCTGGTCCTGGTCGGGGGCCACCTGCTCGAGCGTCGCCCGGGCGCGCTGCAGCATGCCGTTGACCGCGGCGGTTGTGATGCCGAGCAGCTCAGCGACCTCCGCTGCCCGCCAGCGCAGTACGTCGCGCAGGATCAGCACGGCGCGCTGCCGGGCGGGCAGGTACTGCAGGGCCGCGATCAGGGCCAGCCGCATGCTCTGCCGCGACGCGACCACCTCGGCTGGATCGGCGGTCCCGGCGCTGACCAGCGTGTCGGGGATGGGCTGCAGCCACGGGACCTCTGGCCGGGCTACGGCCAGCGGAGCTTCCGGGTACTCGGTCGGGCCACCCAGGCCGGACGGCAATGGCCGGCGGCTGCTGTTCTCCAGCGCGCGCATGCAGGCGTTGGTCGCGATCCGGTACAGCCAGGTCCGCAGCGACGCCCGACCCTCGAAGTCACCGTAGGACCGCCAGGCCCGGATCATGGTCTCCTGCACCTGGTCCTCGGCATCGTGGACCGAGCCGAGCATGCGATAGCAATGCGCCAGCAATTCAGGCCGGAACGGGTCGGTAAGACGCGCGAAATCCTCGCTGACTGCCATGGCTGCTCCCTCCGGGCGTCGCGCGATGCGCCGTCACTGATATAGATCCGGCCCGGCCATGAAAGTAACCGGCCGGCGGCGCATTAATTTCCCCGCGAATTTCCCGGTCACTTTTCCGTGTGTCCCGGATCTGCAGATGTGAACGGGGACGAAGCCCCGCCGCACACACAACAAGGGAGCCAGCACATGTCAAGCCACGAGCCGTCCGGCCGAGGGCGGCAACCACAACCTGAGGGTCATGGTATGAATCAGGTCCATCGCTGGCGCGCCTTTGCGGTGCTGGCGGTCTCGTTCTTCATGACGATCGCGGACCTTGCGATTGTCAATGTCGCGTTGCCGACCATTGGCCGCAAGCTGCACATGCCGGAATCGAGCCTGCAATGGGTCGTCACCGGCTACGGGCTCACCTTCGGCGGCTTCCTGCTGCTCGGCGGCCGGGCCGCGGATCTGCTGGGGCGCCGCCGCATGCTGATGGCCGGCCTGGCGGTGTTCACCGCGTCGTCGCTGGCCTGCGGGCTGGCCACGGCGGATTCGTTCCTGATCCCGATGCGCTGCGTACAGGGGCTCGGTGCGGCAATCGTGCTCCCGGCGGCGCTGTCGATCGTGATGAACATGTTCGGTGAGGGCGCCGAGCGGAACAAGGCCCTGGGCGTCTGGGGCGCCATCGGGGCGAGCGGCGCGACCGTCGGGCTGCTCGCCGGTGGGCTGCTCACCCGCTACGCCGGCTGGCAGTACATCTTCTTCCTCAACGTCCCGATCGGAGCCGTGGCGCTGCTCCTCGCCCCGCGCGTGGTGCCGGAGAGCCGGCTCGCCACGGCACGCCGCCGCTTCGACCCGTTTGGCGCGGTCGCCGTGACCGGTGGCCTGTCGCTGCTCGTCTACTCGATCTCGACCGCCCCGCAGTCCGGGTGGGATACCGCCAGGACGGTGACGCTGCTCGCGGTCTCTGTTGCCCTGCTCACCGCTTTCGTGGTCATCGAGACGCGGGTGCAGGCACCGCTGATGCCGCTGCGGATCTTCGCCAGCAAGACGCTGGCGGGCGCGAACGCGGTCAGCCTGCTGCTCGGCGGCAGCTTCTTCACCTTCATCTTCATCGGCACGCTCTACATGCAGCAGGTGCTCGGCTACTCGGCGCTCAAGGCCGGCCTGGCCTGGCTGGCGACGTCGCTTACTTCGGTCGCCTTCGCCGGCCTGTCGCAAGCGCTGGTCACCCGCGGTCTGGCCAGGATCGTGATGGCGGCCGGCATGGCCATGATCGGCGGCGGCATGCTGTGGGCCACGGGTGTTTCCGGGCACGGCCACTTCTGGTTCAGCCTGGCCGGGCCGTTCCTCGTCGTCGGCGTCGGTACCGCGTTCGCCTTCATCCCGGTCTCGATCGCCGCCCTGGCCGGGGTCGCCGAGCACCAGGCCGGCCTGGCCTCCGGGCTCCTGAACACCTCCCAGCAGCTCGGCGGGGCGATCGGCGTCGCCGTAGCGTCCACGATCGCCGCCACCCGCGCCAGCACGCTGCTCCACACCGGCGCCGCACCAGCCGCGGCTTTCACCACCGGTTTCCAGCTGGCGTTCTGGGCCGGCGGTGTCATCGCCCTGGCGGCGGTCCCGGTGACCTTCCTCCTCGTCCGCCGCAACGAGCTGGCCACGGCGGTTGCCCGTACCTCAGCCAAACCTCAGCCGGCCCCCGCCGATGCCTGACCGCCGGCCATCCGGCAGGCGACGATCTCCCCACGCGGCCAGCTGCCTTGCTCATTGAAGGAGCAGCTCGGGCAAAGTCCGTTCGGCCATTATTCCTGCGTCCTGACGATCATTGCCGAACGGGCTCCGGCCAGCCCCCGCCCAAGGCAAAACCAGCTGATGCCCCGGAATCATTGCCGCGCGGGGTAATTGCCTGACCGCACGTTCCCGGCAGGGAAACATGCCGGTGCGGATTTTCCGGGCATTGCGCAGCATAAATCGCCCTGTGTGGGTAGCCGCCGCATGCGTACACCACAGGAGGCGAGACAATGGCCACAGATAGCAGTACTGAACAGAGCGAATCCGCTGTCCGCTCCTCCTGGGAGGGCTTGCGCAATACCCCCCGCTACACGTATCTCATCGCTGCCATCGCGGCGATCGGCGGGATGCTGTTCGGCTACGACATCGGGGTCATCAGCGGCGCCGAGAACCTGCTCAAGGCGTCATTCGGGCTCAGCAGCGGTACGGAGGAACTCGCGGTCGCGGCGGTGCTGATCGGCGCGGTCATCGGCGGATGCATCGGCGGCCCGATGGCCAACCGGTTCAGCCGCCGGTACACCCTCCTGGCCATGGCGGTGCTCTACGGCATCGGCGCGATCCTGACGGCCATCTCCTGGAACCTGGAATCCTTCCTGGCGTTCCGGATCCTCACCGGGATCGCGGTGGGTGCCTCCTCGCTGGTGGTCCCCGCCTATATCGCCGAGCTATCCCCGGTCAGCATCCGCGGCGGGCTGGTGATCCTGCAACAGCTCGCGATCTCCTGCGGGATCCTGTTGTCCTACATCCTGGACTTCGCGTTCTACTCGGCCGGCTGGGGATGGCGGCCCATGTTCGCGGCTGCGGTCGTGCCCGCCATCGCGCTTGCCGTCGGCATGCTCGTCATGTCGCACTCGCCGCGCTGGCTGGCCATGCAGGGCCGGTGGGACGAAGCCGGCGCCGTCATTGAGCGGGTCAATCCCCAGCAGAAGAAGGAAGAACTGGAGCTGCTGCACCGCAACGTGGAAGAAAGCACCGGGACCTCCTGGCGTGAGCTGCTGCGCCCCGGCATGCGGGGCGCTCTCATCGCCGGGGTCGGCCTGGCCCTCTTCCAGCAGTTCGTCGGACCGAACACGGTGCTGTTCTACACGCCGACGATCTTCGGTTACGCCGGCGTGACCGGTAACCCGCTGCTGCCGACTATCTACGTCGGGGCGACGCTGTTTGTGTTCGTGTTCCCGGCCATCGCGCTCGTCGACATCGTGGGCCGCAAGAACCTGTTCTACCTAGGGCTGGTCGGCATGGGATCGATGCTGGTGCTGCTGGGCCTGGCGTTCCAGCTCGGCGTGCAGAGCTGGGGCGGCTGGGTCCTGGCGATCCTGCTGGTCTACGTGGCCTGCTACTCGCTGTCTATTTCGCCGCTGTTCTGGCTGATGAGCGCCGAGGTGTTCCCCAACCGGCTGAGGGCTGTCGGCGCCAGCGCGGCTACGACGGCGAACTGGAGCGCCAACCTGCTCGTCACCGTCACGTTCCTGTCGCTCATCAACGTGGTCGGCAAATCCTGGACGTTCTGGATCTATGCCATCTTCGCCGGCCTGGCCATCATCTTCGTCTGGCGCTTCCTCCCCGAGACCAAGGGGCGCCCACTGGAGCACATCGACGAGTACTGGACCAACGGCCACCGCTGGCC
>JBAPYC010000724.1:0-2367 GCA_049284535.1 Streptosporangiaceae bacterium | reverse complement strand
GCCCTGGTCAGTTCCCGGGGCCGGCCGTGACGCGTTCCGATATCGAGGAGCCGTTCGCGCTCCCGTCGTCGCGCGAGCGCTGATGGCGGGCTACTGACCGGCGGGCGCGACCGCGGCGCGGGCGGCGTCGAACGGGGCCCGGTCGAAGATGAAACGGCTGTAGACGATCTTGCCGTCCCGGACAGTGACGCACTCGGCCGCGGGGGCGCTGCGGACCGGCACGGTCTCGGTGTCGTAGACGATCACCGCGGTGGTGTCGTCGCCGAAGGCGGCGAGCAGCTCAGCCTGCTTGAGGATCTGGGTGAACGGCGCCATGAAGCCCAGGTACGCCGCGGCACCCTGCAGGCGGCCCGGCGGCGCGTCACAGACGATGTCATCGGCGATGCAGGTCATGGCGGTGTCCAGGTCGTGGCTGGTCCAGGCCTGGTAGTAGGCCAGGGCGACGCGCAGGGCCGGGCTGGTGGTCTCGGTCATGAAGACTCCTTCACTGATCGTGGCTACCGGTTAAGACACCGCCGCGGCCGGGAACGGAACGGTGCGCGCGCGGGAATCTGGGATGATGTGCCAGTGGGCAGGCACCCAGTGGGGCGCTCCGCCGGGCATCAGGCGACGGTGGAGCGGGCGTGCGACGGCGACGATCAGGCGTTTGGCGAGCTCACCGGCCCGTACCGGCGGGAGCTGCTGGTGCATTGCTACCGGATGCTGGGCTCGCTGACCGACGCGGAAGACGTGCTGCAGGACACGCTGCTGGCCGCCTGGCGGGGGCTGGGCGACCTGCAGGCCGAGGCGGCACTGCGGCCCTGGCTGTACCGGATCGCCACCAACCGGTGCCTTAACTCACTGCGGGCCGGCCAGCGCCGCATCCCGGCCGAGCCGGTACCGCCCTTCGCGCCGCCCGAGCCCACCCGGCGCGGCGAGATCACCTGGCTGCAGCCATATCCGGACGCCTGGCTGGAGGACATCGCCGACTCCGCGCCCGGCCCCGAGGCGCGGTACCAGGCCGCCGAGACGGTCAAGCTGGCCTTCATCACCGCGCTGCAGCGGATGCCGCCCCGGCAGGCGGCCGCGCTCCTGCTCCGCGACGTGCTCGGCTTCTCCGCCGCCGAGGCTGCGGACATGCTCGGGACCAGCCCGACCGCGGTCAAGGGCATCATGCAGCGGGCCCGCGCCTCGCTCGCCCAGCAGCAGATTGGTCAGGAGCAGCCGCGGCCCGGATCGGCGGGGGAACGTGACCTGGCCGCGCGCTTCGCCCGCGCCTACGTCGCCGGGGATGTGGACGGCGTGGTCGCGCTGCTCACCGACCACGCGTGGCTGTCGATGCCACCTGCCTCGCACGAGTACCAGGGGCCGGCGGCGATCGCGGCTTTCCTGCGCGCCTCGTTCGGCTACCGGGGCGACTGCGAGCTGCTGCTGGTCCCGGCCCGTGCCAACGGCCAGCCTGCCTTCGGGAGCTACCTGCGTGCGCCGGGCGAGGCCGGGGCCGTTCCGGCCGGGCTGATCGTGCTGACCACCGGGGCGGACGGGATCCGGGCCATCACCCGGTTTCACGTTGAACAGCTGTATCCCCGGTTCGGGCTCCCGATGACCTGGTCCGGCCGCGGCCCTTCCTGACCGTTGCGCAACTGTGCTTGCTCGATCATGCTGCATCCGGTCACTAGCGCCGCCGCTCGCGTACCGGACATGCTGGCGCCATGAATACCGCACCTGCCCCCCGCAACGTCGCCGAGCTGCAGACCCCCGCGCCCCTGGTGGACGCCGCCATCTTGGCGGCCAACCTGGCCCGCATGGCCGAAGCGCGGCCCGGCGAGCGCCTGCGGCCCCACGTCAAGGCCCACAAGTGCACCGAACTCGCCCGCCACCAGCGCAGCAGCGGCCACCCCGGGTTCACCTGCGCCACCATCCGGGAGGTGGAGGGGATGGCGGCGGCCGGCCTTGGCCAGGACCTTCTCCTGGCCAACGAGGTGCTCGATGCATCCCGTCTGGGTGCACTGGTGACGGCCGGTGCCCGGGTGACGGTGGCGGTGGACTCGCCGGCCATCGTGCACGCAGCCCAGCGGGCCGGGCTGCGTGAGGTCCTGATCGACGTCAACGTCGGCCTGCCCCGCTGCGGTTGCTCGCCCGGCGACGCCGGCCCCCTGGCCGGGCTGGCCCGCGCCGCCGGCCTGGAGGTGCGAGGGGTGATGGGCTATGAGGGGCACACCATGCTGGTGGGTGACCGGGCCGACCGGGCCCGCCAGGTGGCGGAGTGCATGGCGTTGCTGGAGCAGGCCCATAGCACGGTGGAAGGCCCGGTGCGCTCGGCCGGGGGTACCGGCAGCTGGGACCTCAACGCCTCAGCCACCGAGCTGCAAGCCGGCTCTTATGCCT
>JBAPYC010000723.1:0-5460 GCA_049284535.1 Streptosporangiaceae bacterium | reverse complement strand
AGGTCAGGAAGTCGGCCAGGATGTACTCGACCTGCCCGGCGATGTCGCTGAGCAGGGTGCCGTAGGTGCCGGTGCTGGAGCCCGGGTTGGAGTCCCGGACCAGGATGCGGAAGCCGTCGGCGTTGGTGTCGATGTACCGGAGCAGGCCGACCGCCGCGGCCTCGAACTTCTCCCGGGTGTTAACGCCACCCAGGAGCGTGGTGGCCATGGTCAGCAGGCGTTCCACCTCCCGGTCCACGACCACCGCGTACAGGCCCTCTTTGCCGCCGAAGTGCTCGTAGACCACCGGCTTGGACACCCCGGCCTGGGCGGCGATCTCCTCGATGGAGGTCCCCTCGAAGCCGCGCTCGGCGAACAGCCGCCGTCCGACGCCGAGGAGCTGCTCGCGCCGTTCCTTACCGGTCATGCGCTTGCGGGCAGATCTCTGCGGCTGGACGGTCACTGCTTCATCATCGCGGCTCCGCGGCTGCGACGCCACGCGCCCGGCCGGCCAGCCGGGTCGATGAGCCGAGTTTGCGGGTCGCCCCGGCGGGGCGCTTGGCCGACAGCCGCTCCGCGTCCGGCCAGCGCACGTTGCTGGCCCAGCCCAGCTGCTCGAACCAGCGGATGACGCGCGCGCTCGGGTCGAGCTGGCCCTTGAGCGCCCCGTGCCGGGCACAGGTCGGGTCTGCGTGATGCAGGTTGTGCCAGGACTCGCCGAACGACGCGATGGCCAGCCAGGACACGTTCCGCGACCGGTCGCGCACCTCGAACTCCTCGCTGCCGAACGTGTGGCAGATGGAGTTGATCGACCAGGTGACGTGGTGCAGCAGCGCGATCCGGACCAGGCTGCCCCAGAAGAAGGCGGTCAGCGCGCCGTGCCAGGACATCCCCCACAGGCCGCCGATCAGCGCAGGGAGCAGCAGGGACACGGCCACCAGGGCGGGGAAGAGCTTGTCCACGGCCTTGATCCGCCGGTCGGCGAGCAGGTCGGGGGAGAACTTCTCCTGCGAGGTCTTGTTCGGGTCGAAGAGCCAGCCGACGTGGGCGAACACCAGGCCCTTGGACAGCGCCTTCCAGTCGTCGCCGTACTTCCAGGGCGAATGCGGGTCGCCCTCGCGGTCGCTGTACTTGTGGTGCCGCCGGTGGTCGGACACCCAGGTGATGACGGGTCCCTCGATGGACAGGCTGCCGGCCACGGCGAGCGCCACCCGCAGGCCGGTCGTGGCCTTGAACGAGCCGTGCGTGAAGTAGCGGTGGTAGCCGACGGTCACGCCGAGCCCCGACACCCAGTAGAAGACCAGCGCGATGACAACGTCGTGCCAGCCCAGGAAGCCCCAGTTCCACAGCAGCGGGATGGCGGCGATCAGCGCGAGCAGCGGGACGGCGACGAACACGCCCACCAGCACCCGCTGGAATGTGGAGCTCGGTTCGTCGTCGAAGTCCGGCCTGGCCGTGCGCGGCTGGCTCGTGCTGGTGGCGGTCCCGCCGGTTCTGGCGGTGCCGCCGAAGACCTCGGTTCTGCTGATCCCCCCGATGACCCCGCCGGCAGACGGCGATAGGTTCTGTGCCGTGGTTGCGGTGGCCGGGTCGGCCGCTGTGGTGGTGGCCTTGGCCGCGTTGACGGTTTCGGGGGATGTGGTCATCGTGCTCCTCTGGATACGGCGCAACGGACGTGGGCGCTTGTACGCTTACGTAACCGTAGCCTACGTGACCGTAGGTTAGTCAATGCCTCACAAATGAATTTCTGCAAATGGACCTATGAATTGCGCATGCGCAGCAACCTGCACGTCTCACCATGCGAGACGCTTAACGTTCAGTGGCGCCTCTGTCACGTGGCGCCAAAGTTCTTATGCTCGGTGTTCGGAGCGTCCAGGCCGTTGGATTGGACAGGATCCAAGCGGGAATGCCCGACGAAAGGCTGGACTGGGGCCGTGGACGTGCGTCAGGCCGGCTCTCCGGCTAGGGTGAGGATCTGAACAATCCCGGGTCGTCTAGCCTGGCAGGACGGGTGGTTTTGGTCCACCTAACGGAGGTTCGAATCCTTCCCCGGGAGCGCTGTCCGAGGCAATATCTCCGCGGTCGCTGCGTTGGCCCATCCCTCGATCTTGCGGTACAGCTCGCCGCTCCTTTTGACCTCCACCCGAAGGCAGCCGCGGTAATCCTCGCCGGTGTTCTTCCGAAACGTCCCGCCGCGATCGGCTTTCATGGCTGTCCGGCGGAACTGATCCGGGTGTGCTCTGGTCAGGCTGAGCCAGAATCGCTCGGCCGTTTCCACCTGGGCGTTCTCATGGATCTGCAGCCGGAATACTAGATCTGAGCGTGGGACCCCGGCCGTATCGAGGAAGGTCAGGAAGAACGACATAATCTCCGGGTCGCTGTTGGAGAAGACCACTCGCCCAGCAGGTCGGCTCGGCTTGGCCTTGGAGCCCTCGCACCAGTAGGCCACGGCCCCGGCAATCAGGATCTCGCGATCGGTCAGGCTGCCGATGCCTGCGGCCGCCGCCGCGCTCGCGGCTGCACGCGTAGCCGACCGCGCGGGGCGCTCCGTCGCCCAGTACTGGCGCATCCGCTCGGCGGTGCGGCTGGCGCATGCCTCCGGAGTCAGCCGCGGCGGCGTGGGCAGGTCCCGGACCCAGAGCGACACTGAACCCTTCGAGACACCCAGCTTGGCGACGATCTCCCCGTAATCGAGGCCCTGCCGGCGCAGGTCGCGGGCCTGCGTGCGCAGGTCGTCCTTGGCGTTCGGCCTGTGAGTCCAGTTTGGCGGAGGTTCATCGCGGAGCGCGTCGGCGAGAGTTCCGTTGCCGATCGGGCCCAGGATCTGCTTGATCTGGCGGATCGATTTCCCGGCCCGGCGCAGGGCCACGGCCATCTCGCGGGCTGTCAGCGCGCCGATATCAGCCGCGGCCGCGGTGCTGACCGCCGCCCGGGTGGCTTCCCGGGCGGGACGCTCGGCGGCCCAGTAGCGCTGCGCGCCTGTGGCTGCCCGCCGCCGCGATTCCGCATAGCCCGGTCCGGCCTGCTCCGGCGGTTCCTCCCGCAGGGCGTCGTTGAGCGTGGCGTTGCTCATCGGGCCTAGGATCTCCATGATCTCCCGTCGCGACTTGCCCGCGCGCCGAAGCGAGACCGCCTGCTCCTTAAGGAGCTTAATCTCTTGAGAAGTACGCATAATCGAATTTTAGTGCGAGCCTCTGACATTTCCGGGGTCCCCGGCCGCTTGCGGATGCCTCCCGCCGGCAATCCAGGTCCCGCCGCAGCCACCCACCGGATCCAGCACCGGAACGACGCCCTCGGCCGCAGCCCCCAGAACCGGGTGCGGCACAATGAAACCGGACTGGGCGCAACGTCGCGAGCCTCGCCGCAACCGTTTGCCCGATAAGCCCCGGCCGGCTCGCTTTTAGGCCCGCCCAGGACGCCGAACGGTGCTCTCGCACACCAGCCGTGTGACGTGCGCGACGCCATTCCCGGGGCACCTGACCCGGGGGAAATCGGTTATAGTTGGTTGACCTAAAGCAAGTTTCTAATGGAGCCAAAGTTGCCTGTGGGGGCATAGGCGGATGAATGCGAATTCCGGGAATGCGGATGTCGGCGCGACCGTGAATGGGGGGTCCGGCGCAGCCGGGGAGGCCGCCCAAACGCAGGCGGCGCAAGCCAAGCCGGACCGCCGGTCCTGGGAGCCGGGGCCGCATTACAAGTGGATCGCGCTGTCGAACACCACGCTCGGCGTGCTGATGGCGACGATCAACCAGTCCATCGTGCTGATCGCGCTGCCGGACATCTTCCGCGGCATCGGGCTGAACCCGCTCAGCGCGGGCAACACCAGCTACCTGCTGTGGATGTTCATGGGCTTCCTGGTCGTGTCCGCGGTGCTAGTGGTGTCGTTCGGCCGGCTGGGCGACATGTTCGGCCGGGTCCGGATGTACAACCTGGGCTTCGCCATCTTCACCGTGGCGTCGATCTTCCTCACGGTCACCTGGATGCACGGCAGTTCGGGCGCGTTGTGGCTGATCATCTGGCGGGTGGTGCAGGGCGTCGGCGGCGCGTTCCTGTTCGCGAACTCCACCGCGATCCTGACCGACGCGTTCCCGGCCAACCAGCGGGGCACCGCCCTGGGCATGAACGCCATCGCGGCCATCGCCGGGTCGTTCCTCGGGCTGCTGCTCGGCGGCGTGCTCGGGCCGATCAACTGGCACTTCGTCTTCCTGGTCTCGGCGCCGATCGGGGCGTTCGCCACCGTATGGGCGTACTTCATGCTGCGGGACATCGGGACCCGCAAGCACGCCCAGATGGACTGGTGGGGCAACATCTTGTTCGCCGCTGGGCTCATCGCGATCCTGGTCGGCATCACCTACGGCCTGCTGCCCTACGGCGGCCACCCGATGGGCTGGACCAACCCCTGGGTACTCACCGCCATATTCGGCGGCGTGGCCGCCCTGGTGGTCTTCGGCTTCGTGGAGACCAAGGTCGCCGAGCCGCTGTTCCGGCTGTCGCTGTTCAAAATCCGGGCCTTCGCCGCGGGCAACCTCGCCAACCTGCTGGTGGCGCTTGGCCGCGGCGGTATGCAGTTCATGCTCATCATCTGGCTGCAGGGCATCTGGCTGCCGCTGCACGGGTACAGCTTCAGCCGGACCCCGCTGTGGGCCGGGATCTACCTGGTCCCGCTGACCATCGGCTTCCTGGTCTCGGCACCGCTGTCCGGCTTCCTGTCCGACCGGTTCGGGGCCAGGTGGTTCACCACCGGCGGAGCACTGCTGACCGCGCTCAGCTTCGTCTTGCTGCTGTTCCTGCCGGTGAACTTCTCCTACTGGGTCTTCGCCCTGATCATCGCGCTCAACGGCTTCGGATCCGGCCTGTTCGCCTCGCCGAACCGCGCCGAGATGATGAACTCGGTCCCGGCCAACCAGCGTGGCGCGGCCGGCGGCATGATCGCCACCTTCCAGAACACCGCCTTTGTGCTCTCGATCGGCATCTTCTTCTCGCTGATGGTGGCGGGCCTGTCCAGCAACCTGCCGTCCGCGCTGTCCGGCGGCCTGATCGCGCAGGGCATCCCGGCATCGGCCGCGCACACGATCTCGCACCTGCCGCCGATCGGTGTGCTGTTCGCCGCGTTCCTGGGCTACAACCCGATGCAGCAGCTGCTCGGCCCGCTGCTGTCGCACCTGCCCTCGGCGCACGCCGCCTACGTGACCGGGCGCCAGTTCTTCCCGCACCTGATCACCAACCCGTTCCACGACGGCCTCGGGGTGGCGTTCGCGTTCGCCATCGCGGCCAACGTGCTCGCCGCCGGCGCCTCGCTGCTGACCGGCCGGCGCCGCCGCAAGGCGGGCGCGCATGAGTCGGTGGGCTCCGAACTGGCGGCGGTGGCCGCCGACAGCAGCGGCGAGGAGCCCAGCGAGCTGGTCACGGACGGAGCCGACGACCCGGACTCGCCGGGCACCGGGCCGGCCGCCACGGCCCAGCCTGGCACCGGGCCGGCGG
>JBAPYC010000722.1:0-6639 GCA_049284535.1 Streptosporangiaceae bacterium | reverse complement strand
GGCTGGGCCCGGCCGCGGTCAGCGCCGCCGACCCGTCGGCATCGTTCGCCGCCGCGGTCCGGGAGCGGCTGCCCGAGGTGGACGTCCGCCAGGCGCCGGCGGAGGGGCTGCCGTTCCACGACGGCGCTTTCGACGCCGCCCTGGCCCAGCTGGTCGTGCACTTCATGGCCGATCCGGTAGCCGGCCTGCGGGAGATGGGCCGGGTGACGGGGCCCGGCGGCGTGGTCGCGGCCTGCGTCTGGGATCACGCGGGCGGCCGCGGGCCGGTGGCCGCGTTCTGGTCCGCGGCGCGCGAGCTTGATCCGGATGCGGACGACGAGTCGGGCCTGGCCGGCGTGCGCGAGGGCGACCTGGCCCAGCTGTTCGGGCAGGCCGGGCTGGACGTAACGCAGACGGAGGCGCTTACCGTCCGGGCTCATTTCGACGGCTTCGGGCAGTGGTGGGAGCCGTACACCCTCGGCGTCGGCCCGGCCGGGGACTACCTGGCCCTCCTCGCGCCGGATACCCGGGCCGCGCTTCGCGAGCGCTGCCAGCGGCGGCTGCCCCCCGGTCCGTTCGAGGTCAGCGCGACCGCGTGGGCCGTCACCGGCCAGGCTTGAGCCGTCAGCGTACAGTCCGTCTTGACGGGGCCGTCTTAACGGGCTGCCGGACAGGCGGGGAGGGAGCCGGTCATGAGCAATGTGCAGCTGATGCGGGACCTGTACGAGGCGCTGCACCGAGGCGACGTGGCCTGGGTGCTCGGCGTGATGGATCTGGATATCGAGTGGCGCGAGGCGGAAGGAAACCCGTATCAGCCGGACGGCCAGGCCTGGCACGGCCCAGACGCCGTGGTGAAGAACCTGTTCATGAGGCTGGCCAGCGAGTGGGACGGCTTCACGGTCCACCCGTGGACGTTCCACGAAGCCGGCGACGCGGTCGTGGTCGAGGCCCGTTACACCGGGACCTTCAGGGCGACCGGCCGCAAGCTCGACGCGCAGGTCTGCCATGTGTGGAGGATCCGCGACGGCAAGGTCAGGAGCTTCCAGCAATACGCGGACACCGCCCAGCTGCAGGACGTGGGAAGGCCCCCGCTGAGCGCAGCTGACCAGCCTGGCCTAGCGGCCTCCGGTGAGGAGGAAGCGGCTGCGGGAGCGCAGGGTGGTGACGATATCGGCCGGAGCCCGGTCCGGTGAGCCCGCGTCGTAGGGCGGCTGCGGGTCGTATTCGATCATGAGCTGGATGGACTGGGCCACCCGGTCGCCGGCCATCTGCCCGGCCAGGGCCAGTCCCATATCGATGCCCGAGGACACGCCCGCGGCGGTTACGTACTTGCCGTCGACGACCACCCGGTCGCTGACCGGGGTCGCGCCGAGACGGCCGAGCTCGTCCATGGCCAGCCAGTGCGAGGTCGCCCGGCGGCCGGCCAGCAGGCCCGCGGCGGCCAGGATGAGCGAGCCGGTGCAGACCGAGGTGGTCCAGGTGCTGGTCTGGTCGGCGTCCCGGAGCCACCGGTGAACGGGACCGTCAAGCATCTGGTCGCGCTGCCCGGGGCCGCCCGGGACCACGATGACGTCGGGTCGCGGCACGTCGGCCAGCGCGGCCCGGGCGGACAGCACCAGGTGACCCGGCTCGTCGGTGACCGGGCCGGGGCGTTCAGCCACGAAGACCACGTCCGCGCTGGGCAGGCCGGACAGGACCTGATAGGGCCCGATCGCGTCCAGGACGGTGAAGCGGTCGAACAGCAAGATGGCGATCTGCATGACTCTCCTCAGGCGGTCTGGCCCCAGGCCGGCTGGGCCGGCCGGAAGCGGCGGCGGTACTCCCCCGGGCTGACGCCCAGGGCGCGGATGAAGGCGCGGCGCATGGCCTCGGGGGTGCCGTAGCCGCAGGAACGGGCGGTCTGTTCCACGCCGTCGGCGGTGTCTTCCAGGCGGCGCCGGGCCGCCTCGAGCCGGACCCGGTCGACGTAACGGCCCGGTGGCATGCCGACTTCAGCCGTGAACGCCCGGGCGAACTGTCGCGGCGACAGGCTGGCCTGGCTGGCCAGGGTCTCGACCGACAGGTCCGCGGCCGGGTGGTCGGTGATCCAGCGCTGCACCTCACGCAGCGGCTCGCGATTCGCGAGCTGGCCGGCCAGCTGGGCGCTGAACTGGGCCTGGTTGCCCGGGCGGCGCAGGAAGACCACGAGGTGGCGGGCGATCTCCAGGGCCGCGTCACGGCCGAGGTCGTCTTCGACTAGGGCCAGCGCGAGGTCGATTCCGGCCGTCACCCCGGCCGAGGTGGTGACATGGCCGTCGCGGACGAAGATCGGATCCGGATCCACGGCCAGGGCCGGGTACCGGGCGGCCAGCGAGTCGCAGTAGGCCCAGTGGGTGGTCACCCGGCGGCCGTCGAGCAGGCCCGCCTCGGCCAGCAGGAACGCGCCGGTGCAGACCGACACCAGGCGCGCGGCCCGGGGCGCGCATTCGGTGAGCCAGCCGACGAGTTCCGGGTCACGCTGGCGCGACCCCTCTCCCCCGGGCACCAGCAGCACGTCCGGGCCGCGGCCGGGGCCAGCGAGCTCGAGCAGGTCCGCGTCGGGCGCCAGCCGCAGGCCGCTCGAGGTCCGCACGCTCCGGCCGCCCAGGCTCGCGGTGCGGATCTCGTACTCGGGCGCGGCACCGTGCCCGGCCCGCCAGGTGTTAGCCCCCGCGAACACCTCGAGCGGCCCGGTCACGTCCAGGGCCTGGACCTGGTCGAACAGGACCAGCAGTACCGTGCGCATGAGCCCAGTGTGGGCGCAGGCGGGTTATGACCGCAACGACGAATACCCCACCTTTCCTGCCATCGGCGCTAACCCTGAAGCTGGCGGACGAGGCCGAAAACGTCAACGGTGGCCCAGCTCTGAGTGACCTTGCCGTCCTCGAGACGGTAGATGCGGATCGAGCCGAACTCCACCGGACGGCCGGTGGGCTCGATGCCGCGGAACGGCCCGCGGTGCGTGCCCCGGAAGGTGAGCCGGGTCACCACCTTGTCGTCTTCGGCGATCAGGTCGTCGATGGCGATCTGCAGGTCGGGGAAGGCGGCGACCAGGAAGGCGTGCAGCTGCTCGGCCTCGGGACGGGTCGCCTCGGCCCAAAACTCGCCCAGGCGCCCGGTCTGGCCCTGGTTCCAGACTTCATCGATCATCCGGCGGACAAGCAGTTTATTGTCAGGACGCATGTCCCAAAGACTAGGACGAGCGTCCTGATTTGTCTATGCTGGATGTCGTGGCGCACATCAAGCACGGCACCGAGACGCCGAATCAGCTGGGCAAACAGCAGCAGATTATCGACGCCGCCCGGGACGTCCTGGCGCGCGAGGGACTGGCCGGCTGCACGGCCCGGTCGGTCGCGGACGCCAGCCCGCTGACCAAGAGCGCGGTGCACTACTACTTCCGCGATATCGACGAGATCATCGACCAGGCCATGGCCGCCCACCTGGAGGCCATGCTGGGCTCGCTGAGGCAGGTGGCCGCGGGCGAGCCCGATCCCGTCCGCCGCCTGTGGAGCGTGGTCGACGCCTACCTGGACACGTTCGCGGGCAACCCGCACGCGGCGCGGCTGTGGTTCGAGTACTGGATCAGTCTGAGCCGCAGGGCCGCGAGCGGGCCGGTGGCGGGCAACCTGGACCGGGTCCGGGATCTGCTGCGTGAACTGCTGGACGGCGCCGGCCACCCGCGGCCGGAGGCGGCCGCAGACACCATCGTGTCCTGGCTGCTAGGCGCGGTGGTGCAGGAGAGCGTGGCCAGCCGGCCCGGCCGCCAGCGGCAGCGCGAGCTGGAGCAGCTGATCGGCGGGTCCTGGGCGGACGCCTAGGCCTGCCGGATGCTAAACCTCCCGGGATGCCTAGACCCGCCGGATGCCTAGCCCGAGTTTCCGGGATAAGTTGATCTTGGTCTGTTGAGGCGCCAGGTTCCGGCGGCCTTGCCTGGGCAAACAGCGTTCTGGTGCTGGCTTGGATGGCCCTGATAGTGTATTACCCATATATGGCATCGATAGTGGGTAAGAAGCGCGGCGGGGGCACCTACTACTACCTGGTGGAGTCCGCCCGGATCGGCGGCAAGCCGCGGATCACCTCCCAGGAGTACCTGGGGACGGCGGAGGAGCTCGCCGCGGCGATGCGCGGCGGCGGGCTCGGGCTGCCCGACCGCATCCAGCACAAGGACTTCGGGGCGGTCGCCGCCGCCTGGGGCGTGCTGGAGGACCTGGGCGTGGTACAGGTCATCGACGAGGTCGCCGGGGCGCGGCGCGCCGATGCCGGCGCCAGCACCGGGACCTACCTGGCGCTGGCGGCGCTGAACCGGGTGGTCGCGCCGTGCTCCAAGCTGGGCTTCGCGGAGTGGTGGGCGAAGACGGCGGCGCCCCGGTTCGCCAGGATTCCCCCGGCGGTGCTGGATCACCGCCGGTTCTGGGACGCGATGCACGCCGTCACGCTGGAGGACCTGGCCGAGATCAGCCGCCGGATCGCGCTGGCGATCGTGGACCAGTGCGGGCTGGACTGCTCGTCGGTGGCGCTGGACATGACCAACTTCGCCACCTTCATCGACACCGCGAACCGCAAAGCCCCGATCGCGCAGCGCGGCAAGGCCAAGCAGAAACGCTCCGACCTGCGGCTGGTGGGGCTGGGCCTGGTCGTCACCCGGGACGGCGGGATCCCGCTGACCTGGCACGCCTACCCCGGCGACCGGCCCGACGTCACCCAGTTCCCCGCCATGATCAAGGCGCTGCGCGGCCAGTACGAGCAGGTCACGGCGGCCTGCGGGCAGCAGCCCGCGGACATGACCGTGGTCTTCGACGCCGGCCAGAACAGCGAGGGCAACTTCGCGTTCCTGGCCGGCACCGGGCTGCACTACATCGGGTCGGTCCCGGCCAGCGACTGCCCGGACCTGACCGCCCTGCCCACCTCGGCCCGCTCGGTGGTGGACCAGGAGCGCTTCGGCGGCCTGACCGGCTACGACACCCGACGCGTCGTCTACGGCGCCGAGCGGCGGGCGATCCTCACCCACTCCCCGGAGCTGCACGAAAGCCAGGCCCGCGGGTTCACCGGCACCACCTTGGCCAAGGCCGGCAAGAAGCTCGACGAGCTGGCCGCCACCCTGGCCCGCGGCAAGACCCGCCGGCCGCGCGAGAAGGTGGAAGCCGAGATCGAGAAGATCACCGCCAAGCCGTGGGTACGCCGGGTCATCACCTGGCAGCTATCCGGCGAGCAGCCCAAGGACCTGCGCCTGACCTGGCAGCAGGACCCCCGGGCCCGCGCCGCCCTGGAAGAGGAGATCTTCGGCAAGCACGTGCTGATCACCGATCACGACGACTGGGCGGCGGCCGAGGTCGTCGCCGGCTACCGGTCCCAGTCCGAAGCCGAGTCCGGCTTCCGCCAGCTCAAAGACCCGCACGCGGTCTCCTTCAGCCCGATGTTCCACTGGACCGAGCACAACATCCGCGTCCACGTGTTCACCTGCGTCCTGGCCCTGCAGGTCGCCCACCTGATGCGGCTGAAGGCCCGCCACGCCAGGCTGAACCTGTCCGTGCGCGCCCTGCTCGCAGAACTCGCCGGCATCGGCGAGACCATCCTGCTCTACCAAAGCGACCGGGGCCGGCCCCGCGCCCACCGCATGCTCACCGGCACCAGCCCGCTGCAAGACAAGCTCACCGGCATCTTCGGCCTCGCCCGCTACGCCCCCAGGCGATGACATGGGTAATACACCCGACCGGCCACCGCGCATAACCTGACCAGCAGAAACACGCACAAGATCAACTTATCCCGGAAACTCGGGCTAGGGCTGGCCGGGCGCCCCGGGCTGACCGGACGCAGCGGGCTGGAGGCTGCGGACCAGGCCATCGAGGTCGGCCACGGTGACGGTGAGCGCGGGGTGCCCCTTGCGGCGCAGCGGCGAGGGCACCGGCTTGCGGAAGTGCACGCACACCCCGGCGGAGCTGTTGGTGCCGAACGTCAGGCCATGGTCGGCCATTGACATGCGCGCCCCGGCCGCCGTCCACCAGCGGTAGTCGCGGGTGACGTGGGCCTGGTCGATGTTGGCGGTGGTGGTCTCCAGCTTGAGGAAACCGAAGGTAGCCAGGAAGGTACCGTCCTCGGCGACGGTCACGCCGTCCAGGCTGGGGCGGAAACCGAACGGCAGCCAGAACGGAGCGAGGCGCTTGTCCACGGCGTAACGGAAGAACTGGGCCATGACACGACCCTAAGTGCCCAGGGCACGTGATAGCAGCGCCCGGCGGGTCCGGGTGGCGGTTTTGGCGGAGATCGACTTCAGGTGATCGGTGACGGTGTGCCCGGAGATGAACATCCGGGCGGCGATGTCCCGGGTGGCCAGGCCGGCGACCAGGTGGCCGAGCAGGTCCCGCTCCCGGGCGCTGAGCCCGAAGGCCAGCGCGAACAGGGCCGCCCGGTCGGCGCCGGCGGTCTCCTCAATGGTGACGGCGATGTCGCGGCCCGTGGGCGGCCCGGTCTCCCCGATCCGGGCGGCTCGCAGCGTCAGCCACAGGCCACCCGACATGTGCACCCGGGCCCAGGGCGGGTTCGGGTCGACGCCGGCCTCGGCCGCGACCAGCTGCGCGGCGACGTTGTAGGCGCTGGCCGGAACGGGCGGGCGGGAGCCTTCCGGCGGTACCAGCACCCGCAGGT
>JBAPYC010000721.1:0-3973 GCA_049284535.1 Streptosporangiaceae bacterium | reverse complement strand
CCCGCGTCGTTGCCCGCGTTGGCCGCGATGATCCCGGGCCCCATGAACGCCAGCACCAGCAGGATCCGGCGGCGCAGCGGCCGCCGGGCCGGGCCGGGCCGGCGGCGCGGGCCGGGCGTCACATCGCTCGGCGACGGGAGCGCATCGGGGTGCACGCCGCTCATGACAGCCGCCGGGGGAACCGGAACCGGGACCGGTCTGGCACCAGCATGTCCAGCACGTCATCGACCAGGATCCGGCCCAGCGGCCGTTCCTCCTCATCGACCACCACCACCGACGAGTGCCGGGCTTCCACAAGCCGTTCGGTGATCTCATCCAGGTCGGCGTCCGGGGTGACGGTCACCGGCCAGGGCGGCCCGATCAGGTCATCCACCGTCGCCTCCGGGTCGGCGAGGAACAGCTCGGTCAGCGTCAGGTCATCCAGCAGCTGCCCGTCATCCCCGAGCACGATCACCCCGGCCAGGTCCTCGTCATGCTCCCGGTTCGCCCGCAGCCTGTCCCGGACAGCCGCAATCGTCTCTGCCGGGGTCGCGACGACCAGGACGGTGGTCATGATCCCGCCGGCGGTCCGCTCGCCGTAGCCCAGCAGCATCGCCACCCGTTCCCGCGCCTCGGCGGGCATCGCGGCGAGCAGCTTCTCCTGCTCGCCCGGGTCCAGCTCGCGCAGCCCGTCAGCGGCCTCGTCGGGCTCCATCCGGCCCAGCAGCTCTGCGGCGTCCGCGGTATCGGACTCGCGCAGCAGCTGCACCAGCTCCTCTTCCTGCATCTCCTCCAGGGCGTCCGCTGCCTGTTCCGGTGTGAGCTGGGCGAGCAGGTCGCGGCGCTCGGTGCGGCCCAGGTCCTCCAGCAGGTCAGCCAGCTCGCCCGGCCGCAGCCGCTGCAGGCCGTGTTCGGCCGCCCGCAGTGTGCCGCCCGGACCGTGCTGCGAACCGAAGCTGGTAATACTGGCCCAGTCGATAACCTTCTCCGGGGTCGGAAGGCTGCGGAACCGTGCCGGGCCGAGCCTTCGCAGCAGGCTGTTGAACCCGACGTCCACGCCGACCAGCTGCACCACCCCGGCGACCCGCGCCAGGTACAGGTCAGAGGCGCGGATGACACGCGCGCCGTCGGTGTCGACGAGCTGGTGATCGATGACATCGCGGGCCAGCTCGACCTCACCGGGACGGCGCGCGACGTCGCGCAGGTCCAGCCGCGCGGTGCGCAGCCGGATCCGGTCGCGGCCGAATTCCTCTACTGTGTCGATCGGCAGCCATGCCCGGCGTCTGCCCACGTGAACGATCAGCCCGGTCACCGGCGGGTACGGCTGGTTGCTGTCCCACCGGGCGACAATGTCCGCCACCTTGCCGATCTGCTGGCCGGCCTGGTTGAGCACCGGCTTGCCGATCAGCCCGGCCAGGCTGACCAGCGCACTGCGGACATGCCGCAGCGTGGTCAGGCGCTCGACGCGCTGCTCATAGCGGGCCCGCAGCGCCGCCACTGAGGGGGCAGAAGGACGCACAGCCATGATCTCTCCCTGGGCTTCTGCTGTCCTCACGTATGAACACAGTCATCTTGCGGTCAGTTGCCGCTGATCTCAGTCTGCCGGTGCCTGTTGAAGGAATGCGGTGGCGGCCCGGTGGCGTCCCGCAGCCGCGAAAGCACGCTGCCTTACCGCGTTGCCAGCAATTGGGCCCGCCGAGCCTGACGGCACGCCACGAGCTGTGCTTCCCGGCAGATCCTTCCACCATCGAGCAGAAAAGGCACGTGCCGGGTCTGCCGGGCAACCGGGAACTGGACTGGACTCTCCCGGACGCCACCCCGCCCGCCCGTCAGGCCGAGCACCTAGAAAGCGACGAATGTCATAGTCCGGTTACGCTTTGGGACGCTGGGCGCGTTCCCGGCCAGGTCAGCCCGGGCCTGGGCACGTCCCTGGCGTCAGCCGCAAACACCCGCGCGGCCGGCGAGCCGGCCGGATCTGCCTGGCCCAGGGGACCACGAGCGTCAGGAACAGAGGAAAATAAGGTCATGGGTACCGCGCCTGGCGACTACCCCGGGGCAGACAGGCCGCGGGAGTGGCTGGCGTTGCCCGGTGGCCGGATCCGGCCGGTCGTTTCCGTTCCGGGCCCGGGCGGCATAGCCGAGCTGCTGGCCTATAGCGCCTGGCTGGAGCGCTTGCGGCCCATCTGCCGGTGTGGCAGGCCCCGCCTGGGTTCAGGCCGGACCTGCGGAAGCGCGGAATGCGTAGCCGAGCTCCGCGTTGAGGCTGGCATTTAGCCCGCCGGGCCAGAGCCCGGGGACTCTGGCCCCCGGCGGGCGGCGTGTTTCAGACCGATACCAGATCGCAGACGAAGATGAGGGTCTCGCCCGGCGCGATCACGCCCGCCGCCCCCCGGTCTCCGTAAGCCAGGGCTGGAGGGATGATCAGCTGGCGGCGGCCGCCGACCTTCATGCCCTGCACGCCCTGGTCCCAGCCAGCGATGACTTGCCCGGCTCCTAGCTTGAACGACAAAGGGTCACCCCGGTTCCAGCTCGCATCGAACTCTTCCCCGCTGGAGTAGGCGACCCCGACATAGTGGACCGTGACGACGTCGCCGGGCTGCGCCTCGCCACCATCACCTTCCCAGATGTCGGTAATCTGCAGTTCGGCGGGCGGCTCGCCGCCGGGAAAATCGATCTCAGGCCTCTGGATGCCCATAGCCGTCTCTCCTGGTAGCTCGTCTGAGTGGGGGACAGGTCCGGCCCGGTTAGGCTTGCGCCTCCGGTCCCGGGACTCTGCGCCGGTCATCGCCCGAGCTTATGTGGTCCGCAGCACGCCAGCTGCCATAACACAGACCAGGACGTAGCCGTCCGGGAGCCGGAAAAGCGGCTGACGGGCGGCCCGGCGGGCGCGGCTGGCCAGCTGGGTGTCCCGCATGGTGTTTAATAGGTAACGGTTGTAGTCGAAATTCGTCACGTGTACCTGCGCCTGCGAACTTCTGACAGCGGGCGCCGCGAGTACACGGCCAGGTCTTCCCGGCAGGCTGGCGGTCGCGCAAACCCGGGATGCACACACGTGCCTCCCGAACGATCGTCTCTCCAGGAGAAGTAAAAATGGCTGAAGGCACCGTCAAGTGGTTCAACGCCGACAAGGGCTACGGCTTCATCGCCCCGGACGACGGAACCGCCGACGTGTTCGTCCATCACTCCGCCATCCAGGCTGACGGCTTCCGCAGCCTGCAGGACAACCAGCGGGTCAGCTACACCGCCGGCCGCGGGCAGAAGGGCCCCCAGGCCGAGGAAGTCCGCCCGATCTGACCGCCAGCGGACCGGGCCGGGCAGCTTCCGGCCGCCTGCCCCGGTCCGCCAGTGCCCGCGCAAGCTCAGGGTAAGAATGCCTGCGGCAGGGCCCGGCACCCTCAGCGAGGTCCTGACCGAGCACTACTGCCGGGGCCACCCCGAAGCGCTCGGCCTGCCCGCCCGGTAACGCACGCCATCAGGTGTCAGCTGGCCGGCTGCCAGAGGCGGAACGTCGCCCCCTGATCGTCGACACACTCGGCGAGGAACCCGTACGGCTTGCGGTCGGGCTCGTCCGCGTGGCCGCCGGCCGCCCGGACCCGCTCGACGGCCGCTGTGATGTCATCGACGCGGTAGGACAGCTGCACCCCGGACTCGGCGCCCTCCGGCGACACGATGCCCAGCGGCGGACTGGTCTGGTCGGTGCGCCATGCGCCCGGGTGACCGGAGGAAAACGGTACCTGCAGCACGGCCTCGTAGAACTCCTTGGCCCGGTGCGCGTCCCGCGTCACCATCGTCACGTTCGCAACGTCACCCTGGCGGAACCGTGTGGCCCCCGGCGGCGGCCTCAGCAGCATCCAGCGGTGCCCGAATGGGTCGACGATCACCGAGCCGCGACCGTAGGGCTGGTCGGCCGGCTCCCGTTCTACCGAGGCGCCGCTGCGCCGGGCCCGTTCGGTAGTCCCGTCGACGTCGTCGACCTCCAGATGGAGGGTGTGGC
>JBAPYC010000720.1:0-3068 GCA_049284535.1 Streptosporangiaceae bacterium | reverse complement strand
GCCGTAGGGCACGCCATGCTGGGCCGCCGCCTGCTGGGCGGCTTGCTGCTGAGCCTGCTGGTTCGCGGCCTGCTGGGCGCCGAACCCGCTGGCCAGGCCAAACCCGGCGCCGAGGAACGCCCCGTCGGCGGCGCCGCCGCCCTTGGACATGCCCTCGCCGGCACCGAGCGCCATCTCACCCTGGGCGTAGTTCTGGAAGCCGCCGGCCAGCTGGGAGTAACTAGTGTCCTTGGCCAGCTGCTTGAGCTGCTTCTCGTCCTCGGGGGAGAGGTTGACGTCGAAGTTGCCCATCCGGGTCAGCATCACGCCGTAGGCGGCGAGCTGGCCGTTGGCCGCGTCGACGGTGGCCTGCTCGATCTCCGCTGAATAGGCCATCAGGCCCAGGATGGGCCAGCCGTTGCGGATGATCTGCGTGGTGACGTGGGTCCGCAGCACCTTGAGCAGCTGGTCGCTGACCCAGCCGGCGATCCGCTCGTTGTCAGTGACGTCCACCGTGGAGGTCAGGTTGGTCACCAGCCGCACCGGGTCGGCCACGCGCAGGGCGTAGTCGCCGAACACGCGCAGCGTCACGACCAGACCGGTCCGCGGGTCCTGGACATCGTCGACCCGGCCGCCGAACTTGAAGCCGGTGTATTCCCGGGTGCCCACGAAGTACAGCTCGGCGCGGTAGGCGTTCCCGCCGGTGACCGCGTCGATGACCGCGCCGAGCCCGGGGAGCTCGTTGGCGTCGATCTGATGCCGGCCCGGGCCGAGGGTCTGCACGACCTGGCCGGTGTTGACGAACATCGCCATCTCGTCCGCGTTGACGATCGCACGGGTGAAACGACGGATGGTGAGGTCCGGCCATTTGAAGACGATCTGACCCTTACGGTCATCAGGTACGGCGATGAATTCGCGCCCGAGCAGTGCCATGCAGGCAACCATACCGGGTCCGCCGATTGCGACATAAGCCGTTGTCACAGGTGCTTAGCTGCTATCTTCCGAGCGTGGAAATGATCCAATGCCAGTGGTGTCAGGCTCAGAACCAGCCGGGCACCACCAGTTGCCAGACATGTGGTGCGCCGCTCGATGTGCGGAACAAGGTCAGCGACTCCGGCTGGCGCGAGGCACCCAAGCTGCGCGACATGACAGAGTTCCGTTTCTCCGGCAGCACCTGCCAGGTCGAGGGTGAGCTCGTCCCTGTGGCGGAGCTTGCCCTGCATCCTCAGGACGGCGTCTACTTCGAACATCACGTGCTGCTGTGGAAGGACGAGTCGGTCCCGCTGTCCTCGCTGAACACCGGCGGCGGGATGAAGCGCACCATCGGCGGCATGCCGCACATCGTGACCGTGGCCAACGGCCCGGGCCGCATCGCGTTCTCCCGGAACTCGCCCGGCGAGCTTGTGGTGCTGCCGCTGCACCCCGGGATGGAACTCGATGTCCGCGAGCACGCGTTCCTGGTCGCCTCGCACAGCATCCAGTACTCCTTTATCCGGATCAAGGGACTGGTCAACCTGCTGCACGGCGGGAACGGCATGTACGTTGACCGGTTCGTCACCACCGGCTACCCGGGCGTGCTGATGCTGCACGGCAACGGGGACGTGCTCGAGCGGGTGCTGCGCCCCGGCGAGAAGATCCTGGTCGAGCCGGGCGGATTCCTGTACAAGGACTCCACGGTGCAGATGCAGGCGGCCCAGATGCCGCTGAAGACCGGGATGCTGCGGCACGGCATGTACCTCGCCGAGATGACCGGACCCGGCCGGGTCGGCATCCAGTCGAGCTACGTCCACCACCACGCGGACTGAAGGCATGAACACCTACATCTGCCGGTACTGCAGGCAGCCGAGCGATCCCGGCGCGCCGACCTGCCCGATGTGCGGCGCCCCCGTCGACATCAGGAGCGTGGTCAGCGACTCCGGCTGGGTCCAGCAGCCGCCGATCAAGGACATGACCCGGCTGCAGTTCGGCCAGTCGGACGTTCAGATCGCAGGTACCACCGTCCCGGTGGCCGAGTTCAGCCTGGCGCCGGACGACTGGATCTATTTCTCCCACCACGTGCTGCTGTGGACCGAGCCGCAGACCCGGCTGGGCAACATGCCGATGCGCGGCGCGTGGAACCGCAAGAAGGCCGGCATGCCGCTGGTCATGGTGGAGGGCCGCGGCCCTGGGCATCTCGCGCTGTCCGACGACCACGCAGGCGAGCTGGTGGCCCTGCCCATGCAGCACGGCCAGCAGATCTGGGTCCGTGAGCACCGCTTCCTGACCGCGACCGGCAACATCAAGTACGACTGGTACCCCTCGGATGTCTGGTACGAGACCGGCCAGGACAGCGACGACCGGGAGATGCACTACCCGATGGGCCAGTACGGGGACGTGTTCGGCGCGCAGGGCGCGCCCGGCCTGCTGCTGCTGCACGCACCCGGCAACGTCTTCGTGCGTGACCTGCAGCAGGGCCAGAGCCTGCTGATCCAGCCGAGCTCGCTGCTCTACCGGGACGTATCGGTCCGGGTGGCGCTGCACCTGGAGTACCCGCGCAGCATGGGCTTTGCCTTCTGGCGCAGCTCGTGGAGCTACCGCAGTATCTGGGTGCGGCTGTTCGGCCCGGGCCGGGTGGCGGTCCAGTCCGTCTACGAACCGCCCGAGGACACCGAGGCCATCGTGCGGCACTCGTACGCGACCACGCACCGCTGGTAGCCCGCCAGGCCGCTGGCGTCCGCCATTCCCCGACGGGGCAGTAACGCCAGGAGGGATCGGAGGACCTGGCGATGCTCGCTCAGATCGGCTTTGTCCTGGCGATGGTGGCGGTTGTGGTGGCCGTCGGCAGGTTCAGTGACTTCTCCGGGCTGCCGGACGCGGTCCTGCTGACCAT
Source organism: Streptosporangiaceae bacterium (assembly GCA_049284535.1). Lineage (GTDB taxonomy): Bacteria > Actinomycetota > Actinomycetes > Streptosporangiales > Streptosporangiaceae > Palsa-504. Next base: position 220 of record JBAPYC010000720.1, on the reverse strand, counting down.
CGTCGGTCTGGTGTACGCCGTCCTGCCCGGCCCGAACCTGCGGCTGCGCCCCGACGTGGTACTGGACCTGGTCATCCCACCGCTGCTCTATCACGCGGCACTCGGCTCGAGCCTGCTGGCGCTGCGCAGCAGGCTGCGCACGGTGGTGAGCCTGTCGGTGGTGCTGGTCCTGCTCACCGCCCTGGCGGTCGGGGGCCTGCTGGCCGCGCTGGTGCCGGCC
>JBAPYC010000719.1:0-2280 GCA_049284535.1 Streptosporangiaceae bacterium | reverse complement strand
ACCCGGAGGCCCAGCACGACCCGGAGGTGTGGCCAGACTCCGGTCTCGCGCACGGCTACGAGGCCACGACCGACCCAGACCTCCCGCCGGTCGCTGCCGAGCCGGACCTCCCACTCGCCACCGCCGCAACGCTTCCGGACATCACGCCCGCCCCAGCGGCACGATCTGCCGAAGAAGTTGCCTCGGATCCCGACGCCCCAACCGTCCCCGAGCCTGCGCACGTTCCCGAGCCGCCGCAAACCTCCGAGCCCCTCCGCGATCCCGAGGACCTCCACCCCACCGAGGGCCTGCCCGACGCCCCTACCGTCCCCGAGCCTGTCCGCGTTCCCGAGCCGCCGCTAGCCCCGGACGCCACGTCAGCCACCGGACCCCAGGAACCCACCGGACCCCAGGAAGCTGCCGGACCCCAGGAACCCACCCAGCCCCAGCCGGTCGCCCCAGCGCCCGCTAACACCCCGCCCGCCGAGCCTCCCCAGACACCCCTGATCCTCAAGGCGTCAGCACCCAGGAACCCGCCCGCCCCCGAGCCGGCCGAACGCGAGCCCACCCAGCCCTCGCCCATCCTGGAACCACACGAGGCCACTCAGCCCTCGCCGGTTCAGTCCGGCGCCGAAGATGACCCGCAGGCGCCGTACGACGCCCAGGGCCCTCAGGGCAGCTACGACACCCACGGCTGGTGGGCCCAGCAGCAGGAAGCCGCGCAGGCCGAATCAGGCGAGCACGGGCCGAAGGGCGAGTCTGCGGAGGAACAGGCCAGGTGAGCGAGCAGTCGCCGGAGAATGGGGCCGTCGCGGGTCCGGACGGGAACCTGCGCTGCCCCTGGGGACTGAGCGCCCCGGAGTACGTGGCCTACCACGACGAGGAGTGGGGCCGCCCGGTTCACGGTGACACCGCCATCTTCGAACGGCTCTGCCTGGAGGGCTTCCAGTCCGGGCTGTCCTGGCTGACCATCTTGCGCAAGCGGGAGAACTTCCGCGCGGCCTTCGCTGGCTTCGATGCCGCCGCGGTGGCCGGATTCGGTGATCAGGACGTGACCCGGCTGCTGGCCGACGCCGGCATCATCCGGAACCGGGCCAAGATCAACGCGGTCATCAACAACGCCCGGGCCGCGCTCGACCTCCCCGGCGGCTTGAGCGACCTGGTGTGGAAGTACGCGGGTGACCCTGGTCCGGCTCCGCGCGCACTAGCCGATGTGCCCGCGTCCACCCCAGCCTCCAAGGCGCTCAGCACCGAGCTGAGGAAGCGCGGCTTCACCTTCACCGGCCCGGTCACCGCCTACGCGACCATGCAGGCCTGCGGCATCGTCAACGACCACCTGGCCGCGTGCTTCTGCCGCGACCGCTAGCGCACAGCTTCGGATTTGCCGGCGTTTTACGGTGCGGTAGCACCACAAACCGCCGGCAAATCCCCGCCGTAGCGACGCAAGCGACTCATGTGACTGGCGCGAAGCCGCGCCGACCCGAAAGCCGCGGCCGACCCGAAGCCCCCGCCGACCCGAAAGCCGCGCCTCGCCGCCCAGCCACATCCTCACGACAGCGACGGACACGCACATAGCCAGCCAATTCTCCTATCGTCCGCACGCACCGCTTACTTTTGGTGATACTTAGTATCCGAATAGTTACGGTCAGTGACGGGCGCGTGCGGCTGCGTCCTCGGAGATGAGGGAACGATGAAGGCGCTCCTGGTCACGGCGGGGTCACAAGGGGACGTCCGGCCATTTGCCGCCCTGGCCGTGCGGCTGCGCGGCGAAGGGCACACCGCGTGGCTGGCCGCGCCCGCCGGGTACAGCAGCCTGGCCGCCGCCTATGACGTGCCGTTCGTGCCGCTGGACCTGGACATGAGCCAGGTGGGCTCGGCCGTCGCGGGCCAGCATGGGCTGCGGCACATGCTGGGATTCTGCCGGGCGATGGGGCAGCGCGCGGCCGGCTTCCTGGCGGATCTGGCCGCCGCCGCGGACGGCGCCCACGTGATCGTGCATCATCCGGTGCTGCCACTCGGCCAGCACCTGGCCGAACTGCGCCGGGTGCCCGCCGTCGTAGCCCAGCCGCTGCCTGCCCTGGTGGCGACGGCGGATTTTGCCTCGGCGGCGTGGCCGTGCCGGGTGCCCCGGAGCCTGAACCGGGCGTCCTACCGCGCGGCCGGACTGCTGGCCGGTGCCTGGTGCCGGCGGGACGTGGACCGCTGGCGCCGCGAGGCGCTGGGGCTGGCGCCCCGGCCGGGACGGCACGATCCGCTGACCTCCTGGGACGGCGCCCCGGTCACCGCGCTGCACGGATACAG
>JBAPYC010000718.1:0-7623 GCA_049284535.1 Streptosporangiaceae bacterium | reverse complement strand
GCCCAGCTCCGCGAGCGGCTGTTCCACCTGGCCGGGCGCGGCGCGTTCGACATCGAGGTGCTCGGCTACGAGGCGGTCAGCGCGCTGCTCGAATGCGGCCTGGTCGCCGACGAGGGCGACGTGTTCGCGCTGACCGCCGAGGCATTGGAAACCTGCCCGTTCTTCATGGTCAAGCAGGGCACGCTGAGCGCCAACGCGACCCGGCTGCTGGCCAACCTGGAGCAGGCCCGGACCCGGCCGCTGTGGCGGATCCTGGTCGCGCTATCCATCCGGCACGTCGGGCCGACCGCGGCCCGGGCGCTGGCCGCCGAGTTCGGCTCGCTGCAGGCCATCGAGGCGGCCAGCGTGGACGCGCTGGCCGCGGTCGACGGGGTCGGTCCGACCATCGCGGCCTCGCTGCGCGACTGGTTCGGGGTGGACTGGCACCGGGCCATCGTGACCAAATGGCGCGAGGCCGGGGTCCAGCTCGCGGACCCGGACTGGGACCCGAACCGGGCCGCGGCCCGGGTGCTGGCCGGGGTGTCCGTGGTCATCACCGGCACGCTGCCCTCCTACAGCCGGGACGAGGCCGGCGAGGCGGTCCGCCAGGCGGGCGGCAAGGTCACCTCGTCGGTGTCCAAGAAGACCGACTTCGTGGTGGCCGGCGAGAACGCCGGCTCCAAGTACGACAAGGCGGTCGAGCTCGGCGTGCCCATCCTGGACGAGGACGCCTTCCGCGTCCTGCTCGCCGACGGCCCCGACACCCTCCGCGCCCCGGCCGGCGAGACCACCGAAGAAGCCCCCGAGGCCGTAGGCTGACGCTCCCGCCCCGCCCACCGCGCAGGGCCCAGCGCTCAGCCCGCGGTGAAGCGCCCGCTCGCCTCGCCAGCCAACCGCCCCGGCGGAAGCGAACGCCCGCACAGCACCAGCAGCAGGTCTCCGGCGCCCCCCACCAACGGCGCACCAGACCCCAGCGACCAGTCCATATCGTCCGCCCGGAACTCGATCCCATCCACGTCCACGCCGAAGTACCTGACCGAACGCTCCGACACGCTGCCCGGCAGCACCCGCCGCAGCCGCTCCTCCGGGACCGCATGCTCCAGGCCCAGCGGCACCGTGATGTCCAGGCCGTGGATCACGTCGTGGGCCAGCGCCCCCTCGAACCCGCCGCCCGGCGGCTTCCACGGATGGCTGACGTTCGACCGGACCGCCTCGGCCAGGTCGCCCGGCGTCATCGTGGCCGCGTCCCGCCGGGCCACCCGGTCGGCCATCTCGCTGAACCTGCCGCGCGAGCGGGCCAGCTCGAACGCGAACCGCCTGCCGCTGTAGCGGAACGGCATCGTGATATGCGCCACGACCTCGCGCACTTGCCACCCCGCGCACAGCGTCGGCTCGTCCCACCGCGCGGCGGGCAGGCCGGCCAGCAGCTCACCCAGCTCGCCCCGCTGAGCCGCGATCATGTCCCTGACGTCGTCCATCGCTGTCACGTCTCCTTCACCGGAAAAGGCTTACGTGCACGCGACGAACCAGACCCCGACCGGATGGACGTTCTGGCGCCCCGCAAAAACTGCGGGCCCCAGCCGACCACGAAAATGGCCGAACGACCGGGCCGGCCAGCCACCGCTCAATCGTCAGGAGCGGACCTCGGTTAGGAGCGGACCTCGGTCAGGAGCGGACCTCGGTCAGGCGCCGGCTCAGGTACCTGCGCTCCGCGTCGGTGCTGGTCAGCTCCAGCGCTTCGGCGTACGCGACCGCGGCCTCCTGCCGCCGGCCCAGACGCCGCAGCAGGTCCGCCCGGGTGGCCGGCAGCAGGTAGTAACCGGCCAGCTGCCCCGAGGTCTGCAGCGACTCCACCAGCGACAGGCCAGCCTCGGGCCCGCGGGCCATACCTACCGCGACCGCATGGTTCAGCTCCACCACCGGGCTGGGCAGGTACCGGGCCAGCTGGTCGTACAGCGCCGCGATCTGCGGCCAGTCCGTGTCGGCCGCGGTGGCCGCGGTGGCGTGGCAGGCGGCGATGGCCGCCTGGACCTGGTACGGGCCCGGCCGCCGCCGCCGCAGGGCCCCCTCTAGGACCGCCACACCCTCACCGATCTCGCCCGCGTCCCAGACCGAACGGTCCTGGTCCTCCAGGGTCACCAGATCACCGCGCGCATCGATCCGGGCCGAACGCCGTGCGTCGTGCAGCAGCATCAGCGCCAGCAGGCCCGCGGTCTCGGGCTCGTCTGGCATGAGCCCGGTCAGCACCCGGGCCAGCCGGATCGCCTCGGCGGACAGGTTCTGCCGGACCAGGTCCGCACCCGCGGTGGCCGAATACCCCTCGTTGAACAGCAGGTAGATCACGCCGAGCACGCCTGGGGTGCGTTCGGGCAGCAGGTGCGCGGGCGGCACCCGGTAGGGGATCCCGGCGTTGGCGATCTTCTGCTTGGCCCGGACCAGCCGCTTGGCCATGGTCGGCTCGCTGGACAAAAAGGCGCGGGCGATCTCCGCCGTGGTCAGCCCGGCCAGCGTGCGCAGGGTCAGCGCCACCCGGGCCTCGAGGGACAGGGCCGGATGGCAGCAGGTGAAGATCAGCCGCAGCCGGTCGTCCGTGACCCCGCTCTCCGCCGCCCCGTGATCGTCCTCTCCTCCCCAGCCGGAGCCGGAACCGGGGGCAGAGCCATAGGCGGTGTGGTCGTCGGGGTCGTATGACATGGCGGCTACCTCCCGGAGTTTGGCGGCTCCGACCGCTTTCCTGCGCAGCACGTCGATGGCGCGGTTGCGGGCCGCCGTGGTCAGCCACGCGCCCGGACGCTGCGGGATGCCGTCCCGGGGCCAGCGCTGCAGGGCCATGGCGAACGCGTCCTGCGCGCACTCCTCGGCCAGGTCCCAGTCGCCGGTGGTGCGGATCAGCGTGGCCACGACCTTGCCCCACTCATCCCGGAACGCCGCCGCCACCGCTTCCTGGACGCCAGCATCCGGACCCGGCGCGCCGGCTTCCGCCTCCTGGACGTCCCCGCTCACGGCAGCATCGGCCGGACCTCGATGGTGCCGTAACTCGCGGCGGGATGCTCGGCGGCGGCCGCGACCGCCTCGTCCAGGCCGGCGCACTCCAGGATGCAGAACCCGGCGATCTGCTCCTTGGTCTCGGCGAACGGCCCGTCGGACAGCATTAGCTGGCGCCGCCGCACCCGGACCGTCCTGGCCTCGGCCGGCGGCCGCAGCCCGCCCGTCGCCAGGCTCCCGTCCGCGCCCGGCAGCAGGCCGCGCCGGACCATTTCCTGCGTCCAGCCGCCGCAGCCGTCCTCGGCGTGTGCGGCAGCGGATTGGTCCCCGCAGATCAGCAGCAGGAATCTCACGGCTCTCCTCCTTCCGGCACCATGACGACGAACGCCGCCGCCCGCCCTGGACACCGGGCCGTCACCGAACACGGTAACCGCCTTATCGCGTTCGGCCGGCCTGTCCTGCGCCTCTAAGATTGCGTGCATGCCCATTACCCGTGACGAGGTCGCGCACCTGGCGCGGCTATCCAGGATCGCGCTCACCGACGCCGAACTCGACCACCTGGCACCCCAGCTGGATCAGATCATCACGTCCGTGGCGCAGGTCCAGGAGGTCGCCGCCGAGGGCATCCCGCCGACCTCACACGCGACCGGCCTGACCAACGTGTTCCGTGACGACGAGCCCCGGCCGTGCCTGACACCGGAGGAAGCACTGAGCCAGGCGCCGGCGACGGAACTGCAGCGGTTCAAGGTCCCGCGGATCCTGGCGGAGGACTAAGCAGATGGCTACCGAACTCACCCGCATGACCGCCGCGGAGCTCTCCGCCGCGCTCAGCACAGGCGAAGTCTCCGCCACCGAGGTCACCCAGGCCCACCTGGACCGGATCGCCGCCGTGGACGGCCGGGTGCACGCCTTTTTGCACGTGGCCGCCGACAGCGCCCTGGCCCAGGCCGCCGAGGTCGACGATAAGCGGGCCCAAGGCGAGACCCTGAGCCCGCTGGCCGGCGTCCCGGTCGCGGTCAAGGACGTGTTCGCCACCAAGGGCCTGCCCACCACCTGCGGCTCGCGCATCCTGGAGGGCTGGCACCCGCCGTATGACGCCACCATCACGACCCGGCTCAAGCAGGCGGGCGCCATCATCGTCGGCAAGACCAACATGGACGAGTTCGCCATGGGCTCCTCCACCGAGAACTCTGCCTACGGCCCGACGCGCAACCCGTGGGACCTGAACAAGATCCCCGGCGGCTCCTCCGGCGGGTCCGCCGCCGCGGTCGCGGCCTACGAGGCGCCGCTGTCCATCGGCACCGACACCGGCGGGTCGATCCGCCAGCCGGCGGCGGTCTGCGGCATCGTCGGCACCAAGCCGACGTACGGCGGCTCGTCCCGGTACGGGGTGGTGGCGTTCGCCTCCAGCCTGGACACGCCGGGCCCGTTCGGCCGGACGGTGCTGGACACGGCCCTGCTGCACGAGGCCATGTCCGGCCACGACCCGATGGACTCCACCTCGATCGACGCGCCGGTGCCGCCGGTCGTGGCCGCGGCCCGCGAGGCCGACGTGAGCGGGATGCGGATCGGCGTGGTCACCGACCTGAGCGGCCAGGGCTACCAGCCCGGCGTGCTGGCCCGGTTCGCCGAGGCGGTCGAGGTGCTCGAGTCGCTGGGCGCCAAGGTCACCGAGCTGTCCTGCCCGCATTTCAAGTACGCGCTGCCCGCCTACTACCTCATCGCGCCCAGCGAGTGCTCCTCCAACCTGGCCCGGTTCGACGCCATGCGCTACGGCCTGCGGGTCGGCGACGACGGCACCCGGGATGCCGAAGAGGTCATGGCCGCCACCCGCGAGCAGGGCTTCGGCGCCGAGGTCAAGCGGCGCATCATCCTGGGCACCTACGCGCTGTCCAGCGGCTACTACGACGCCTACTACGGCAAGGCCCAGCAGGTCCGCACGCTGATCATCCGGGACTTCGACGCGGCCTTCGGCCAGGTTGACGTGCTGGTCTCACCGGCCACGCCGACCACGGCCTTCGCGATCGGGGAGCGGGCCGACGACCCGATGGCCATGTACCTGGCCGACCTGTGTACGATCCCGTCGGACCTGGCCGGCAACGCGGCCATCTCGGTCCCGTGCGGGCTGGCCGGCGAGGACGGCCTCCCGGTGGGCCTGCAGGTGATGGCGCCCGCGCTGGCCGACGACCGGCTCTACCGGGTCGCCGCGGCCGCCGAGGCCGCGTTCACCGGCCGCTGGGGCCACCCGCTGCTCGCCGAGGCGAAGGGGCTGTAACGCACATGAGCACGACTACCAGTGACACGCTGGTCCCCTACGACGAGGCCGTGGCGCGCTACGAGCCGGTCATCGGCCTGGAGACGCACGTCGAGCTGGGCACCAGGACCAAGATGTTCTGCGGCTGCATCACCACGTTCGGCGCCGAGCCGAACACCCACGTCTGCCCGGTCTGCCTGGGCCTGCCCGGTTCGCTGCCGGTGGTGAACCGGATGGCGATCGAGTACGCGATCAAGATCGGGTTGGCCCTGAACTGCGAGATCGCCACCTGGTGCCGGTTCGCCCGGAAGAACTACTTCTACCCGGACATGCCGAAGAACTTCCAGATCTCGCAGTACGACGAGCCGCTGTGCACCGACGGGTACCTGGATGTCGCGGTGGCCGGGCGCACCGTCCGGGTCGGCATTGAGCGGGTCCACCTGGAGGAGGACACCGGCAAGTCGATGCACGTGGGCGGGGCCACCGGCCGGATCCACGGCGCCGAGTACTCCCTCGTCGACTACAACCGGGCGGGCATCCCGCTGGTCGAGATCGTGACCAAGCCCATCGAGGGCACCGGCGCGGACGCCCCCGAGGTCGGCCGCGTCTACGTCACCGAACTGCGCGACCTGCTCCGGTCCCTCGGCGTGTCCGACGTGCGGATGGAGGAGGGCTCGCTGCGCTGTGACGTGAACACCTCGATCGCCCCGCCCGGCGCGCCGTGGGGCACCCGCAGCGAGACCAAGAACGTCAACTCGCTGCGCTCGGTCGAGCGCGCGATCATTTACGAGATCGAGCGCCAGGCCGCCGTCCTGGACTCCGGCGGCCAGGTCCGCCTGGAGACCCGGCACTTCCACGAGGACACCGGCACCACCACCCCGGGCCGCTCCAAGGAAGAGGCGCAGGACTACCGCTACTTCCCCGAGCCCGACCTGGTCCCGGTCGCGCCGGAGCGCGACTGGGTGGAGCGGATCCGGGCCGCGCTGCCCGAGGCCCCGGCCATAGTCCGCGCCCGGCTGCAGGCCGAGTGGGACGTCTCCGCGACCGACTGGGACGCCCTGGTCAACGCCGGTGCCGTGGACCTGGTCCGCGACACGGTCGCCGCGGGCGCCACGCCCGCCGACGCCCGCAAATGGTGGCTGGGCGAGCTGGCCCGCCGGGCCAATGACGCCGGAATCAAGCCGAACGAGCTGGGCATCACCCCCGCCCAGGTCGCCCGGGTGGCCGCCCTGGTCGCCGCGGGCACGCTCAACGACCGGCTGGCCCGGGACGTGCTCGACGCCGTCCTGGCCGGCGAGGGCGATCCCGACGACGTGATCGCGGCCCGGGGCCTGGCCGTGGTCAGCGACGAAGGCGCGCTCACCACCGCGGTGGACGACGCGATCGCCGCTAACCCGGATGTCGCCGCCAAGGTCCGCGACGGCAAGGTCGCCGCCGCCGGTCCCATCGTCGGCGCGGTCATGAAGGCCACCCGCGGCCAGGCCGACGCCGCCCGCGTCCGCGAGCTCATCCTGGCGCGCCTGAGTTCCTGACCGGGACCGCTCCCAAGCCCACACGCTCCCGCTCCTAAGCCCATACGCTCCCGCTCCTAAGCCCATACGCTCCCGCTCCTAAGCCCCGAACGGCATGAAAGTGGAATTTCAGTACGTTCCGGCGCACTGAAAGTCCACTTTCATGCCCATAGGGCCAGTGCAATGCTCGCTCGGGCCGCAACTCCTGGGACCAGCGGGACACATGATCCGAAACCATTGCACCCGTAGCCGAAGCCGCCGTATCAAGAGCCAGCCGCCGCGAAGCGGTTAGCCCGGCAGCGCCGAACGCCGCCAGGCGCCAGGACCAGGAAACAGCGGCGCCCGCATCTGCCGCGAGCGCTCGACCCAGGCCGACCGCGCCGGCGCCACGTCCTGCTCGCTATCGCCCCCGGAAGCCGCTGCCATCACCACCGCGATCAGCGCCGCGATCTCCTCCGGCGTGGCGTCCCCGCGCACCACCCGCAGCACCGGCTTATCGTCAGCCACGGGACTTACCCATGCCGATGCCGAACTCGCGGTGCACCCGCTCCCAGAACGCGTCCCGCAGCCATTCCCGGGCCTCCTGGTAGGGGCGCAGCGACAGGCCGAGCTCCTTTTCCGCGTCGACCAGCAGTTCCTTGTCGATGACCGGCGGCAGGATCGGGCCGGGCAGCAGGTCGCGGATGTTGTCCCGGCCACGGGTCAGGATCCACTTCTGCGCCACGTGCTCGCCGGCCTCCTCGACCCGGCCCCGATCGGGTCCGAGGCGGGGCATCGGGCCGGTGTCCCTGATGGCCGGGAAGCTCCCGGTGTCCCTGATGGCGGGGAAGCCGCCGGTCCGCGTCGCGGACCTCGTGTGCCGCTCGCCGAACAGCTGGGACGGCGACGGCGTCG
>JBAPYC010000717.1:0-2993 GCA_049284535.1 Streptosporangiaceae bacterium | reverse complement strand
GTTCACCCCACAGCTCACGGGCGCGCAGGGCCAGGCCGAGTTCCGGGCCGGCCGCCCGTCCGCTCACCCAGACCAGGCCGAAGTTCCGTACGCTCGCGCCGCGGGCCCCGGCCTCGCGTTCCAGCTGCACGACCTCATAGCCGCGGCGCCGCGCCATGACCGCGTGCATGGTGCCAAGCACACCGCCGCCGACAATGACCACCCGCTGCCTGGATGCCATGCCTGCTAGTATAGTCACGATTTCATTAACTTGTATAGCCAACTTTGTTTCGAGGGGCGGGTTTGACCAGCACAGACCTGGAGCTGACCGTCAATGGGCGTCAGCTGCGGTTCCCGGCGGTGTGGCTGCGGGATAACTGCCCGTGCGCCGGGTGCGTGGCGCCGGGCACCGGCCAGAAGCTGAGGGACATCACTGACATACCGAACGGGCTGGTCATCACGCACTGCCAGCACGCTGAAGATTCGGTGGCGGTGACGTTCGCCCCCGACCAGCACCGCTCGGTCTTCTCCCGGGCCTGGCTGGCCGGGCACGCGCTGGATCACCATGGCGACGGTGACGGCCGGACCGAGGACGGCAAGCAGCTGTGGGTCCCGGCCAGCCTGGATGCCCGGCCCGAGACGAGCTGGCTGCGGTACCTGGCCGGCGACCGCGTCGCCGCCCTGGAGGCGGTGCTGCGGCTGGGTTTCGTGCTCGTGCACGACGTGCCTGCCGAGCCCGGCATGGTGCTCGAGGTCGCGGCCACCTTCGGGTTCGTGCGGGAGACCAACTACGGGCGCCTGTTCGACGTCCGGGTCGAGCCCGCCCCCGGCAACCTGGCCTTCACCAGCCGCGCCATCACCCCGCATACCGATAACCCGTACCGGGACCCGGTGCCGACCCTGCAGCTGCTGCACTGCCTGCGCACCGCCGCCGCGGGAGGGGACACGGGCCTGGTCGACGGCTTCGCCGCCGCGGCCGCGTTCCGCGCCGCCGACCCGGAAAGCTTCGGGGTGATAGCGAGAACACCCGTCCCGTTCGGTTATCTGGACAACGGCGCCGAACTGCGGGCCTGCCAGCCGCTCATCCAGCTCAGCCCGCGCGGCCGGGTCGCCGGGATCCGGTTCAACAACCGCTCGGCGCAGGCTCTGCAGGCCCCGTACGCCGAGGTGAGCGCGTTCTACGACGCCTACCGGCGATGGGCCGCCCTGCTGGCCGAACCGCGGCGGCAGCTGAACCTGCGGCTGGACCCGGGCGACTGCCTGATCTTCGACAACACCCGGATCCTGCATGCCCGCACGGCGTTCGCCATGAGCGCGGACTCACCGGGCAGGCACCTGCAGGGTTGTTACGCCGACCTGGACGGCCTGGCCAGCACGCTGGCCGTCCTGCGCAGAACGGAGGAACCGTGACCGGGATCGAGGCCATCGCCGGGCTGTTCGCCGGGCCAGGGGCCGGTGACTACCTGGGCGAGGAGGTGACGATGGGCGTCCACATGCGCCAGGCCGCAGCCCTGGCCGAGACGGCCCTGAAGGGGGCAGGGGAGGTGGGTGGGGGCCCGCTGGTGGCCGCCGCCCTGCTGCACGACATCGGGCACCTGCGCCATGAGAGCGACAGCCGCCATGGCGTGGCGGGCGCGCTGTGGCTGAGCCAGTGGTTCGGCGCGGCGGTGACCGAACCGGTCCGGCTGCATGTGACGGCCAAGCGGTACCTGTGCGCCACCGAGCCTGGGTACTTCGGGCGGCTGTCCGCGGAGTCGGTCCGCACCCTGTCCCTGCAGGGAGGCCCGATGGACGCCGTCGAGGTCGCCGCGTTCGAGGCCCAGCCCTACGGGCAGGACGCGGTGGCGGTGCGCCGCTGGGACGACGAGGCCAAGGATCCGGCGGTCACGCCGCCGGAGTTCGCGCACTTCGAGCCGCTGCTGGCCAGCTTGATCCGGGCCTAGCCAGCCTGATCCGGGCCTAACCAGCCGGGCCGGGCCGGGCCGAGGTCCGGGACAGCGCGTTGACCGCGACCGAGTTGTGCACGCTGAACGCCACCGCCCCGCCCAGATAGCGGTCCTCGGACCACTCCACCGGCACCCCGGCCAGGTCGGTGGTCAGGCGGCGCTCGCGCAGCATCGGCACTCGCGGGCTGACGCCCAGCAGCCGGGCGTCCTGCGCCGTGGCCGCCACGGCGTCGATGACGTGCTCCGCGTCGGTGAACACCACGCCGAGTTCTTCCAGCCGCTCGGTGATCGACTCCTTCTCCAGGTCCAGGCCGGCCACCAGGGTCCCGACCTGGTCCGGGTAGGCGCCGCGCTCGATCATGACCGGCCGGCCGGAGAGCGTCCGCACCCGGGTCAGGTAGTAGATCGGCGCGCCGGGCTCCAGGGCCAGCCGGTCAGCTTCGCCCGGCCTGGCCGGGCGGCGCTGCAGGGAGATCACCCTCCCGCCGGGCACCTCGCCCATGGCCCGGGCCCAGCGGGAGAAGGAGAGCAGCTCGCCGAAGCTCTGCACCCGCGGGCCGCCGATGACCACACGGCGGGCGCCGCGCCGCGAGGCGATGATGCCATCCGCCCGCAGCGCGGCGAACGCCTGCCGGATGGTGCCGCGCGATACCGAGTACCGTTCGGCCAGCTCGCTCTCTGACGGCAGCCGGGTCCCGGCCGCGTAGCCGCCCGCCGCGATGGCCGCCTTGATGTCGTCGGCTACCTTGCGGTACAGCGAGACCGGCGGGCCCACCCGCCCGGGCGCGGCGCCCTGATCTGCTGCCATGACAGCTGAGCGTATCGGGATCGTCCCATCTTGGCATCTATGCGCCGCTGCGGCGGGTGCTGAGCTCGGTGCTGGCGCCGGCGGCCGAGCGCTCGGCCGGGGCGGCCGGTGCGCTCGCGGCCGGATGGGACCTGGGCAGGAACGCCAGGACCAGCGGGACGCACACGATCAGCACGATCGCGCTGATCGCCGTGACCTGGACCATCCCGTTGCGGTAGGCGTGGCCGGCCGCCGCGACCAGCCAGGCGGCAGGCAGGTGC
>JBAPYC010000716.1:0-1686 GCA_049284535.1 Streptosporangiaceae bacterium | reverse complement strand
CCGTAAGAGCAGCACCCGTGAGAGCAGCGGCCGGGTCCCAGACGGGGCCGGGCAGCGGCAGGGCCCGGCGGGCCAGGGCGAGCAGGCCCTCCAGGTCGCAGGAGGCCGCGATCAGCTCGCCCATCGCGGCCATGGCCGGGCGGGCGGTGGCCTCGCGTTCGGCCGCCGGGACCAGGCCGAGGTGACGGGACGGGGTGATGACCGGCCCCGCACGGCGGATCACGCCGTAGACGGTGATCCCGGAGGTGGCCAGGGCTTCGCGCAGCAGCCGTTCATGCCGGTCCGAGGCGACCTGGTTCAGGATCACCCCGGCCACCGGGGTACGCGGGTCGAAGCGGGCGAAGCCCGCCACCAGCGCGGCCACCGACCGGCCGGCCCGGGAGGCGTCGACCACCAGCACGACCGGGGCGCCGAGCAGCCGGGCCACGTGCGCGGTCGAGCCGAAGTCGGGATCGGGCCGCGGCAGCATCGCCGGGTCGGCACCGTCGAACAGGCCCATCACGCCTTCCACCACGGCCACGTCCGCACGGGCGGGGTGGGTGGCGCCGTGCAGGAACAGCGGGACCATCAGGTCCTCACCGCACAGGAACGGGTCCAGGTTCCGCGGCGGGCGGCCAGTGGCCAGCGCGTGGTAGCCGGGGTCGATGTAGTCCGGGCCGACCTTATGCCCGGAGACGGCCAGGCCGCGCGCACGCAGGGCGGCCATCAGCCCGCAGGCCACGGTGGTCTTTCCGGAGCCGGACGCGGGCGCGGCGATGACCAAGCGCGGGACTGCTACCACTCAATCCCCTTCTGACCCTTCTGCCCGGCGTCCATGGGGTGCTTGACCTTGGTCATCTCAGTCACCAGGTCGGCGTAGCCGGTCAGCCGGGGGTCCGCGTCCCGGCCGGTGATCACCACGTGCTGCTGACCTGCCCGGCCGGCCAGCACGCTGACCACCTCGTCCACGTCCACCCAGCCCCATTTCATGGGGTAGGTGAACTCGTCCAGGACGTACAGCCCGTAGGTCTGCGCGGCCAGATCACGCTTGATCTGGGCCCAGCCTTCGGCCGCCTGGTCGGCCTGGCTGCCGGGGTCGCGCTGGATCCAGGACCAGCCCTCGCCCATCTTGTGCCAGGTCACCGCGCCGCCCTCTCCGGTCCCGCCCAGCACCCGGAGCGCGCGCTCCTCGCCAACCCGCCACTTGGCCGACTTGACGAACTGGAAGACCCCGACCGGCCAGCCCTGGTTCCAGGCCCGCAAGGCCAGGCCGAAGGCGGCGGTGGACTTCCCCTTGCCCGGGCCGGTGTGCACGATGACCAGCGGCCGGTTCCGCCGCTGCCGGGTGGTCAGGCCGTCGTCCGGGACGTGGCCGGGAGTTCCCTGCGGCATCAGGCCACCCGTGCCGGATGGCCGGCCTGCGTGAGCTGGCGGGCCACCCCGGCCAGGCCCGGGCCTGCTTCCAGCTCGTCCAGGCGGAACAGGCCGGCGCCGAGGCGGGCTGCCAGCCCGGCGGCCAGCCCCAGCCGCAGCACCGATGCTTCGCAGTCGACCACCACGGCGGCTATCCCGGCCAGCATGGCCGCGGACCGGTCCAGGTCGGCGTCGGTTCCGGCCGTGGCCCGGCCGTCGGTGACGACCACGAGCAGGGCCCGGCGGTGCGGATCGCGGAGGCGTTCGGTGGCCAGGACTTGTGCGGCCTTGGCC
>JBAPYC010000715.1:0-4306 GCA_049284535.1 Streptosporangiaceae bacterium | reverse complement strand
CTCGGGAGAGAAGCTCTTCTTCGGTCGAGGCAATTACTTCACCTTTCCAGAGATCCATCCTAATGGATGGACTGTCCGGAAGCCTCGGGGCACCCCAGTCGGGGCTGGCCAAGCGGGCCCGGATGGTGCTGCTGGCCGCGGACGGGATGCCGAACGCCGAGATCGGCCGGGTGACCGGGGTGTCGCGGCCGACGGTGATCGGCTGGCGGGATCGGTATGCCCGGGGCGGGATCCCGGCGCTGGACGATGAGCCGCGCAGCGGGCGGCCGCCGGAGATCGACGAGGCCGACGCCGTGGTCGCCACCCTGGCCGATGGCGGCAGGCCCCCGGCCCGGCTGGGGATCACCCACTGGTCGGCCCGGTTCCGGGCAGGCGAGCTGGGGATCTCGTTCGCGTCGGTCGCCCGGATCTGGCGGAAGTGGAAGATCCAGCCGCACCGGATCGAGACGTTCAAGTTCAGCACCGACCCGGAACTGGAAGCCAAGGTCCGCGATGTCATCGGGCTGTACCTGGCGCCGCCGGACAACGCGGTCGTGGTCAGCATCGATGAGAAATCCCAGATCCAGGCTCTGGACCGGACCGCGCCGATGCTGGCGCTGCGGCCCGGGCTGGCCGCCCGCCGGACCCATGACTATGCCGGGCACGGCATCACCACGCTGTTCGCCGCTCTCGAGGTTGCCACCGGGAAGATCACTGTGGATGCCTGCTACCCGCGGCACCGGCACCAGGAGTTCCTGCTGTTCCTCCAGCAGGTCGCCGCCGCCCATCCCGGCACCGATCTGCACGTCGTGCTAGACTTATGCCGACCTCGCGATTATGCCGATACCCGGTGCGGGTGAAGTCTGCGGCCCTTGCGGGGGCGGGAATGCCGGTGGTGAGCGGGCGGGCGGGATCGGCATAATCACATCAGGCTGAAGTCTCTTTCTGATCGCGGCATGGCGTCGCGGCAGGAGGAGGCGATCGGCATGGTTTCGTGGGTGCAGCGCGGCGGGCCGTTGGCGGAGTTCGCTGATGGCTATCGGGACGAGCTGGTGCATCGCGGCTTCACGGCGAACTCCGTCGTGACGCATGTGGTGTTGATGGGCCAGCTCAGCCGGTGGATGGCCGGGGCCGGAGTCGCAGTCGAGGATCTGACCCCGGCCCGGATGGAAGAGTTCTTGGGCAGCCGTCGGGCCGGGGGGCAGAGGAGGGTTCCGACGGTCCGGGTACTGGATGCCCTGCTCGCTCATTTGCGGGCGGCCGGTGTCGTGGGCACGCCGCTGGCAGGGCCGGCAACGCCGCTGGGGGATCTGCTCGAGTGCTATGAGCGCCACCTGGTGGAAGACAGGGGTCTGGCCGCTTCGACGGTCGTGGGTTATGTCGGGGTTGCCCGGCGGTTCTTGTCCGAACGCGCATCGGCTGCGGGGGACGAGACCGGCGTGGCTGGCCTGTGCGCAGGCGTGGTCACCGCGTTCTTGTTGCGGGAGTGCGGCCGGCTCGCGGTTGGCTCCGCGAAGAACCGGGTCACCGGCTTGCGGTCGGTGCTGCGCTTCTTGCGCCTTGAGGGCCTGGTGGCTGCCGATCTGGCCGCTGCGGTGCCGCCGGTGGCCGGATGGAGGGACACGAGGCTGCCGTCGATGCCGGCCGGGCTCGACGTCTCCGCTCTCGTGGCGAGCTGCGACCGGTCGCGGCCCAGCGGGCTGCGTGATCATGCGATCTTGCTGTTGCTGGCCCGCCTCGGTTTGCGCTCGTGCGAGGTGGCCCGCCTGGAACTCGGCGATCTTGACTGGCGGGCGGGCCTGCTGCGGGTGCGCGGCAAGGGCGGCGGCGAGGCCCGCCTGCCGCTGCCGGCTGACGTCGGCGAAGCGATTGCCGCGTATCTCCGGGACGGGCGCCCGCGGGCGGAGTCCCGCGCGGTGTTCTTGACCTGGCTGGCGCCCGTGCGTCCCATCAATCCGTGCTCGGTCGGCGACGCCGTGGCCCGCGGCTGCGAGCGGACAGGTCAGCGCCCAGTGGGGCCTCATCGGCTGCGCCATGCGCTCGCGGTCGACATGCTGCGCCGTGGGGCGGCCCTGCCCGAGATCGGCCAGGTGCTCCGCCACCGGGACCTGGCCAGCACGGCGGTATACGCCAAGGTGGACCTCGCCGCCCTTCGCGGTGTCGCCCGGTCCTGGCCGGGAGCGGAGCGATGAGCGACCTGCCTGGCCAGGCAGGCGAGTACCTTCGCCTGCGCCGCGCCCTCGGCCACAAGCTGGACGACGCCCACCGTCTCCTGCCGCGCTTCGTCGCCTACCTCGACACCATTGGCGCCGAGACGGTGACCGTCGAAGCGGCCTTGGCGTGGGCTTGCCGTCCCGACGCGGATCCGGCGAGCTCGGTGTGGATGCGCCGGATGAACGTGGCCCGCGGCTTCGCCCGCCACATGGCCGGCGTCGACCCGAGAACTGAGGTCCCGCCGGCGGGCCTGGTGACGTTCCGGCAGCGCCGCCGTCAGCCATTCATCTACTCAGACGCCGACATCGCGGCGCTGATGGCCCACGCCCGGCGGTCGATCCCGACCCCGCTGCGAGCCGCGACGGTGGAGACGCTGATCGGGCTGCTCGCCGCGACGGGCATGCGGGTGGGTGAGGCAATCCGCCTTGAGCGGCGCGACTTGCTGTGGGCCGAAGCGGTGATCGTGGTGCGCGACTCGAAATTCGGCAAGTCCCGGCTCGTCCCCCTCCACGCCAGCGCCGTGGCCGCGCTGGCCGCCTATGCCGGGCAACGGGACCGGGTCCAGCCATGGCCGGAAAGCCCGGCGTTCTTCGTCTCGACCGCCGGCACCGCCCTGTTGTACTGCGACGTCTGCCACACGTTCCGCAAGATCGTCGATGCGACCGGGGTGGGATCGCCGCGCCGCCCGAGGATTCATGACATCCGCCACACCTTCGCCGTGCGAACGCTGATCGAGTGGTATCGGGACGGCCACGATGTGCAGGCCCGCCTGCCGCGCCTGTCCGCTGCCCTGGGGCACCAGAACCCGGTATCGACCTACTGGTACTTGTCGGCCGCGCCGGAGCTGCTTTCGCTGGCTGCCGCCAGGCTTGATGCCCAAGGCCCGCGGTCATGAGCGCGCTCGCCCCGACTCTGCAGTCCTTCTTCACCGAACGGCTGACCCGGCAACGCCAGGCCAGCCCGCGAACGGTCGCCTCCTACCGGGACACCTTCCGGCTGCTGCTCAGTTTCGTCGAGCGCGAGACGGGCAAGGCGCCGTCCGCTCTCGACATCGACGATCTCAACGCCCGTGTCATCAGCGCCTTCCTCGACCACCTGGAAGCCGAGCGTCGCAACACCCCGAGAACCCGCAACGCACGGCTCGGCGCCATCCGTTCCCTGTTCCGCTACGCCGCGCTGCGCCACCCCGAGCACGCCCAGCTCATCGCTCAGGTGCTTGCCATCCCCCAGAAGCGCTTTGCGAGGGCCACCGTGTCGTTCCTGACCCCGGCCGAGCTGCAGGCGCTGCTCGCCGCCCCCGACCTGGCAACTTGGGAGGGCAGACGAGACCGGGCGCTCATCCTCCTCGGCGCCCAGACCGGGCTGCGAGTCTCCGAGATCACCGGGCTCAACCGCGGCGACGTCTGCCTGGGCGTCGGAGCCCACGTCCGCTGTGAGGGCAAAGGCCGCAAACAGCGAGCCGTCCCCCTCACCGGCCCCGTCCAGGCGGTGCTGCGCGAATGGACGCGCGAACGCGGCGGACGAGCCGACGACCCGCTGTTCCCGACCCGCACAGGCCGGCGGCTGACCAGAGACGCCGTCGAACGGCGTGTGAGCACGCACACCTCCGTCGCCGCCCGACGACAGCCGTCCCTGCACGGGAAACGGGTCAGCCCCCACGTCCTTCGCCACAGCGCGGCCATGTCATTGCTCCACGCAGGCGTCGACACCTCGGTGATCGCCCTGTGGCTCGGCCACGCCGACGTCCGCGCGACGAACGTCTACCTCCATGCGGACATGACCATCAAAGAACGAGCACTCGCCCTCACCACGCCAGCCAGCGTTCACCCCGGGCGCTACCGCCCACCTGACGCCCTGCTCGCCTTCCTCGAAAGCCTGTGATTATGCCGATCCCGCCCGCCCGCTCACCACCGGCATTCCCGCCCCCGCAAGGGCCACAGACTTCACCCGCACCGGGTATCGGCATAATCGCGAGGTCGGCATAAGTCGCACTATGCCGATATCGGCATAGCTGGACAACCTGTCCGCGCACAAGGCGCCCGTCGTGCACCGGTGGCTGCTGGCCCATCCCCGTGTCCAGCTGCACTTCACGCCGACGTACTCGTCGTGGATC